>JAEUVK010000025.1 GCA_016787135.1 Chitinophagaceae bacterium
TGCTGCGATCAGGTAAGTTTCTGCAGAACGGGCAAGTGTGATATCCCTGAGCCCATCTACATCATTAAAACCAGCCGTACGGGAGCCATCCATAAACTTGCTGAGTGAGGGGAAGCGACGGGTATCATTCCATCCTCCGTCAGCTGTCACACCATTTTTGTAAGCCACATAAACATGAGGTATGGTCTTTCCCGTTCCGCTATATACCACAGAATTGTTTAACAGGTTAGCAGAAAACCTGGTATCACCAGGCTGATTGATAACATACATAAGACCTAAATCACCCTGTACATAAGGTGCAGTCGGTGTATTCGCATTCACTTTATGTTTTGTTCTGAAAGTTTTCCAGAACCTTGAATCGTTCTGCAGGTCGTATATCCTGTACATAAAAAAGTTAGGGCACAGCCGGCTGAACGGACGGTCACCACTCAGGTCACGCTGCATTTGCGCTATATCTTCATAACGGGAAACATAATATAAATGCTGAGTGTTTATGCCATTGGCGGTCAGGTCGGAGGTAAACTGTGCAGACAGGATCACTTCACGCAGATTTTCATTGGCCCCGTTGGGAGCTGTGTATCTCCACAGATCACCATAGTTAGGTGCCAGGGCATGATTGGCAATAACTGCATCACATAACGGGCCTATGGCGGCTAAGTCAGCTGCTTTGGTTGATGTGTTCCATGAATCATTGATCTCACTGGCGCGGGAAAGATACGCTTTGGCAAGAAAATGTGCCGCTGCGTCTTTTGTTATTTTAGCAGGAGAACCTGTATTACCTAACAGATTATAAGCCTGCGTAAAATCAGCAATGATCACATCATACACATCTTTAGGCGCTGTACGGGTAAACTCTAATACCACTGAGTTGATAGGCTTTGTTTGTAAAGGCACTGCACCATATTGACTTACCAGTCTCAAATAATTATAAGCCCTTAAAAAATATCCTTCCCCCAATGCCGTCTTTTTAATGGCATCTGCGGTAGAAGCGCTGGCAGTTGCGTTTTCAATGATCAGATTAGCATGACCGATCCCTATATATAAATTATCCCATTGCGCTTCAGCAGCTACTGTATTGCCGTTGTTAGGTGTAACAAACGGACCAAAAGTATTTCCGTAAGAGTTGTACATCCCGTTGGAAGGATCGCCACCTGTGCGGAACTCATCGGTGCCATAGCACATGTAAGAAAACGCCATTTCTCCGTTGAATTGAGTAGCGAATACCTGGTGATAGGCACCGGCGACCAATTGCTGGATACCTGCATCTGTTTTATAAAACTCAAGATCCCTTGAAGTTTTCAATTCTTCATCCAGAAATGACTTCTTACATGAAGCAGTAACCATTACAATAAGAATGGCCGCCAACCCTATATTTGATATTTTATTTTGCATCTTCATATTTTTTGATTGATAATTTTCAGATCACATTTATCAATTGAAATTTTCCATTAAAATCCGGCATTGATACCAATTGTATAACCACGGTTAGAATACGTTGAAACGGCATCCATATCCATGAATTTAATCTGGGAATATACCATACCCGGGTTAGTGGCCTGGAAATACACCCGGAGGTTCGACATGTGCATCGCTTTCACGATTTTGTCCGGTAAATTATAAGCAAGTGAAATATTCCTGATCTTCAGAAACGATGCCTTCAGGTATCCTAACGAAGGGGAATAGGCATCGCCGGAGCCCACAGAATAAAATGGCTTCTGGTATTCAGCGTCCTGGTTATTTTCTGTCCAGTAATCGATCCTCCGCTGGTTGCCACGTGCTGTTTGAGATTCTCCGCCCTGGTTGAACCAATAGTTCAAGCGGCCATAAATAAAGACTGACAATTCAATACCCTTATAATTAAAATTGTTTGTCATCCCTACCACCCAGCGGGGTGCTGTGTTGCCGATTACTACTCTGTCAAAGTTGGCGTCAATTTTATTATCACCGTTCTGGTCAATAGGTCTTACCTGACCCGGAGTAAATGTATTACCATTTAAGGCAAACTTACGCAGCAATGCTGTGTCAGCATATTGCCACATACCATTGGAAGCAAATCCATAGATGACCCGGATGGATTTGCCAATAAAAAGGTTATTAAGGATGTCATTGTTTTTGCCAGAAGCTCCTTCATCAAGTTTGTCTTTCTGCCAGGTAACATTCAGGTTTGTTGTCCACTGAAAGTTTTTAGTAGACATGTTGATCGTATTGAGATTAATATCAATACCCTTATTAGATGTCTGCCCGATATTGGTCAGTGTACGAAGATACCCTGTAACGGTTGGCAATCGTTGTAAAAACAATAGATCCTTTGTTCGTGAAGTATAAACATCAATCACTCCCGAAACTCTTCTTTTTAATATGCTGAAATCGATCCCTACATTGTACTGGGTGGTTTTCTCCCATCTTAAATTAGGATTTCCTAACTGGTCAGTTGGTAAAGAGGCCTGGACCACACTGCCACCGTTGGCGTAAAAATATGGCACTCCAAATGTCAGAGTCCGGTATGGATCAACAGAAGAATTACCCGTAACCCCTACTCCAACCCTGAGTTTTAAGTCATTGACAAACGAAACATTTTGCATGAATTTCTCACGGCTTAATCGCCATGCCAGAGCTGCACTGGGAAACAGATCGCCTTTATATCCTTCACCCAATTGCGAAGCGGCATCATGCCGTATGGATGCCGTTAATAAATATTTATCATCAAATCCATAATTAAGCCGGGCCATATAGCTTCTTAACTGGCTTTCGGTTAATGGAGTGACACGGGTAATAGTAAGATTAGTAGAAGGCAGCGTTCCGTTATTCAGTTCATACCATTTTTGCGCTGCGAAGGGAATGCCAGTACCCACTATTCTCGTTACAGGGTTGGCAACATATTTGGTTGCACTTTGTAATAAAGTAAGACCAAAGCTATGCCGGTTGATCTCCTTGTCATAATACACCAGGTTATCGAGTGTCCATGAGTAGGTTTTGGTCTCCCGCAATGAAGCTCCGTTAATACCACTGCTGGCTGCCGACAGGCCATCGATATAAATACCAATGGTAGAATCTGAAAGTTCAGGGCCAAAATTGAATCTGTATTTCAAACCTTTCAGCACTGGATGAATTTTACCAAAATCCACTTGTGCATTTGCACTTCCGAATACACGCCGGGCCTTTCTTTGGTCCTGTGTATATTTCCATTCATCTACCACGGTCTTAAAGGCCACATCTCCACCCGGGTAAATAATTCTGTTCCCAGCAGAATCGAAGGGAACTGCCCATTTGAAAAGCGCTCTTGCTGAATTATAAATACTGTTCGCAGGCGTACCGACAAATGAACCAATTATTGTCTGCGACTGCCCGTATTCCTGTGTGCTCTGGCTAACATTCACACTTAAACCCATACTGAACCAGTCAGTCGCCTGTATATCTACACTGGCTTTGCCGGAGTATCTTGTAAACTTTTGACCGATGGAAGTGCCCTTGTTATTCAGATATCCGAATGAAGCGTATGCTTTAATATTTTTTGTACCACCGCTAACACTGATCGTGTTGTCGGAAGTAAGTCCCGTTTGAGATACTAGGTCAGTCCAATCAGTATTACCCACTTTTGAACCATCCCATGTGCCGGTAGCCCAGCCCTGTGCAATATTCGCCCAGGCAAATCGATCAGATGTAGCCAGGAAAATATCCCTGTCGTTGGCAATAGTTGGTGCATCTCCTCTTGGTCGGCCTGTCGGGTTACTATAATAAACAGCCCATCTGCGAAAATCGATGTACTCGGAAGCTGACATGATAGGCGCCCAGTCCTTGATCGTTTCAAAGGTAACCGAGTTATAAAAGTTTACCGACACCTTACCCGCCTTACCCTGTTTGGTCGTAACGATCACAACGCCATTGGCGCCCCTTGAACCATAAATCGCCGTAGCTGATGCATCTTTCAGGATATCTATCGATTCAATATCGTTGGGATTGAGATACTCAATACCACCCGTTGACAAAGGAATATTATCCACTACATAAAGCGGATCGCTGGTTGCATTCACAGATCTTTCACCACGGATCCTGATAGTACCAAAGGTTCCGGGCCGTTCGTTGGAGGTAATATCCACGCCAGCTATCTTACCCTGCATGGCCTGTAAGGCATTATCCACCGGGCGGGAACGGATGTCTTTCTGATTGATGCCGGCAACGGAACCGGTCACATCTTTCTTTTTGACTGTTGCGTAACCGATCACCACCACATCTTCCAGCGCACCGGCACTTTGAACCACCGTGATCGTAACCGTTGATTGCCCGCGAAGCGGGTATTCTAATTCAGCAAAACCAATATGACTGATGACCAGTGTCGAGTTTTCTGATGGAGCATTTATCTCAAAGCTTCCATCGGGTTTTGTAGCTGTAACCGTGTTGGTACCTTTTACACTGACAGTAGCGGCATCAACAGGCTTTCCCGATTCATCGTTTACTTTACCTTTTACCTTAAAATTGTTTTGAGAAAAAGAAGATAGAGAGAAAAAAACCAGAAATATGAGTATGCTCATACCCCTGCATAGTGCAGTTGTCAAATTCATATAGCAGCTGTTAGGGTTAAAAAATTCCATCAATAGTAAAAGGGTTATTTTATATGGTCATCCTGCACCGTCCTGAAAATATTAAGTTTTTTACGCAATCGTTCCCGGGACAAGTGTTATCTGTTCATAGACCGGTAAAACTTTGAAGGACTAGTGAATTCAGGGAATTCAGATAATTTGCATCCTTGTACTATTGTTAAATGCTCTGCTGAACGAACAGTTTCCTTTAATTTGATAAATATGATTTGCTGCCTGCAATTATGAGAATCCGGTATATATTTTTTTGTTTCTTTTTACATGCCGGTATAGTTCATGCCGGGGATCCTGCTTCCACCAGATACCTGGGAATAGAACATGGTTTGTCCAATAATGCAGTAACATGTATATACCAGGATCATAATGGTTTTATGTGGTTTGGTACTTATGACGGCCTGAACCGTTATGACGGATATTCATTCAGAATATTCCGTAACATTATCGGCGACACTTCTTCTCTCAACGATAACCACATATATACTATTGAAGGGGATGCTGATCACAATTTATGGATAGGCGGAGCAAAAGGGATCAGTATTTACAACCCGTCAAGATCTGATTTTTACAGCCCGCGTTTCAGAACATGGAATACAAGAGTGCTCCAATCTGTCAACGAAGGTGTCGGCATGCTACGTTCATTCGGGCAAAGCGGTCTTGTCATGGCAGGTACTCAAAGCAACGGTTTACTTGTTTTTGAAAGAAGTAACCAGCCGGGTGTCCAGGTCCCCTTTTTCTCTTTTAAAGGTCGTGAAGGAAATTATACTGTGACATCGATCGAGCCTGATCTTTCGCAGCAAACAGCCTGGGTATTTGTGCAACAAGCAGGGTTGTGCCAGTTTGATATAAAAACAAGAACACTAAGACTGGTTGATAATTCGATCAGGCAGGCTGATTGCATGAAGCTTGATAAAAAAGGCAATCTGTGGATCGGAAATGTAAATGGTCTGTACAGATATGATGTCAGCTCACAAAAATTCTCGGGTAATCTAATGCCTGCCCGGTACAGGGTCGCCGGCCTTTTTGAAGATAAACACCATACTTTATGGATAGCATCGGACGGAGGAGGTGTATGGTTTCTGCCCGATGCTGCAGACAAAACTGTTCCTTATTTATCACCCGAAGGAACGCCTTTGGTGAACAGTAATGCAGTTTATGCTTTTTATGAAGATGCTGATGGGAGGAAATGGATCGGTACGCTGAGAGGGGGTATCAATGTTATTCAGCCACGTACCAGTTCCTTCCGGCATATTACATATAACGCTTCCGGACAAAACAACATCATTAATAATTTCATTCTCTCCTTTTGCGAAGACGAAAAGAAAAATGTATGGATAGGTACCGATGGAGCCGGTCTCCGCTACTGGGACCGGGCCAGGAATACATTCACACAATACTCAAATAATCCTGCCGGTAATAATTCTGTGAGCAGCAATTTTATTACCAGTGTTCTCTGCGATACTCAAAATGATATATGGGTATCTGCCTGGTTTGGCGGGATCGATCGCCTGAAAAAGAATGCACGAAGTTTTGAACATTACACCTGCTTTAACCCCAATACCAATGCTGAAGAGAATAATGTATGGCTGATATATGAGGATGCACAAAAAAAGATATGGGCCAGCACTACCAATAACGGGACCTTATACCAGTTTGACAGGAATAATAACCGGTTTGAGCTTTTTGACGATAGGATTGTGAATATTCAGACCCTGGCAGAAGATACCCGTGGCAATTTCTGGGGAGGCAACTATACATCTTTGATACGCATTGACCGGGTAAATAAAAAGCACCAGACATTCTCTATCGGTTATCCTGTTCGCTGCATTCTTGAAGATAAAAACAATAATTTCTGGGTAGGTACTGAAGGAGGCGGCTTACTGCTATTGGATCGCAACGACGGAACATACCAGCGGTTCACTACTGCAGAAGGGCTGCCTAATAACACCATCCTGCGTATGCTGGAAGACAGCAAAGGAAATTTATGGCTCAGTACCTATAACGGGTTGAGCAGGTTCAACACCGATACAAAAACCTGCAGAAACTTTTCGCAATCGGACGGGTTACAAAGCAATCAATTCAGTTTTAATGCAGGGCTGGCATTAAAATCAGGGGAATTCCTTTTCGGGGGCATCAAGGGTTATAATATTTTTTACCCGGACAGTGTCTATGACAGAAAAGAAACACCGCGTATCTTTTTAACCGGGCTTAAGATCAATAACACCCCGGCCGAAGAAGATGCCTCCTATGCAACCAGCACTACTTTTGCACAAACAGAATTGATCACCCTTCCTTTTGACAAAGCCACCGTATCCATTGACTTTGTTGCCCTCGAATACAGCAGCGCAGATAAAATAAAATACGCTTACATGCTGCAGGGCTGGGATAAGAACTGGAATGATGTGAACAGTGTACGAACAGCCAATTACTCAAGGCTGCAGGAAGGAAATTATGTTTTTAAAGTGCGGGTAACAAACGCAGACGGCATATGGAGCGAAGAGACCCGGCTGCTGCAAATAAGAGTATTACCTCCCTGGTACCGTACCTGGTGGGCTTACCTTTTATATGCTTTGGCGCTGACTGCCGCCGTTTACCTGTACATATTATATAATAAACGACAGGAAAGATTACGCTACGAAATCAGGCTGGCACATCTGGAAAAAGAAAAGGAAAAAGAACTGACCGAGAGAAAGATTTCCTTTTTCACCCACATATCACATGAATTCAGAACCCCACTCACTCTGATCATCAATCCGCTGAAAGAGCTGCTTAAAGATAAGAGGGGGGGCGGCTCAGACAAAGATGTGTCAATGATCTATCGTAATGCAAGAAGGTTGTTAAGTCTTGTTGATCAGCTTTTGCTTTTCAGAAAAGTAGAATCGGTGGACCAACAGATGCGGGTTGAACGTTTTGATATGGCAGAAATATGCCAGGAAGTATATCTCAGTTTCAGCCAGCATGCTCTGGCTAAAAACATCACGTTCTTTTTTAACAGGCCGGATCATGAGGTGTTTATCTATGCCGACAAAGAAAAGATAGAGATCATACTGTTTAACCTCGTATCCAATGCCTTCAAGTACACAGGTGCGAGCGGCAAAATATCCATGGAAATAGCAGAACAGGAAAAAGACATTACAATATCGGTAAAAGACAGCGGCAGTGGCATCCCGCCGGATGCAGGTAATAAACTATTTGATTCCTTTTATCAGGCAGGTAATAAGGACAAGGCCTCACAGACGGGCTTTGGAATAGGTCTTTATGTTTCTCAAAAACTGGCACAGGCCCACAACGGGAAACTCAGTTATTCCAGTGAGCCGGGTAAGGGGACCGAATTCCGCCTGTTGCTGCTGAAAGGAAAAGGGCACCTGCCTGCACAGTATATCAGCGAAGATCATAAGGGAGGTGAAACCATCCTGCATGAACTGGTGGAAGAACCTTTGACGGAAAACAGTATAACGGGCGAAGACCCCTTAAAGAAAAACAGGTCTGAAGTAATTGACAAACTTACTTCCGATCTTCCTTCCATGCTGATCGTGGATGATAATGCGGAGATAAGGTCGTATATCAGGAATATTTTTGCCGGTACATTTAATATATATGAAGCCGATGACGGGACGGAGGGTTATGAACTGGTGATAAAAGAAACCCCGGATATCGTTATCAGCGATGTGATGATGAAAAGGATGGGGGGGATCGAATTATGCAGGAAGATAAAAGAAAATGCTGCCATAGCCCACACCCCTGTTATATTATTAACTGCCAGCTCATCAGATGAGGCCCGGCTGAAGGGGATTGAAGGCGGGGCTGAAGATTATCTTACCAAACCTTTCGACAAAGAAATAATCGTCGCCCGTGTACAGAACATTCTCAAAGGCAGGAACCGGCTTCAGCAGTATTTTTTTAATGCCGTGACCTTAAAACCCAATACCTATATCGCCGGCGAACACAAGGAATTCATTGAAAGATGCATGACCATTGTAGAAAAACACCTCGATAACCCTGAATTCAACATCCAGACCTTTTGTAAAGAGATCGGGATGAGCCATCCCGGTCTTTATAAAAAAGTGAAGGCCGTGTCAGGTCTTACCGTCAATGTATTTGTCCGGTACCTGCGGCTGCGTAAGGCAGCCGAATTGCTCATCACCACCGACAAGACGATTGTGGAGGTCACTTATATTACCGGGTTCAATGATATCCGGTATTTCCGGGAGCAGTTCCATAAGCTTTTCGGGGTCAACCCATCTGAATATGTAAAAAGGTACAGGAAAGTATTGGGGGGAAAGCCAATAGATAACTGATCCTAAACCGGAAGCGGTCTTACCTAAGTTCATGAAATACATTTGCAAGCAATAAAGTCTTTTTTAGACTTACCCCCTCTTTTCATTCGATTTTACCCGTTTCTCAAAAGAAAAATCATATAGAACAAAGAATTTACCCCCCTTATTTTATCATTTGTCCCCCGTGAAAAAGAGGAATTCATAGTGACATTTATCTTGTTATTACCGGGAAGACATTAAATCCCAGTATTTATTTAATTACAAACTGCTGTCATATGAACAAAATGAACTGCAAGTTCATTTGGGGCAAGCTCCCAAATGAAATCATTTCTTCTCCATTCCGGCCGGCCAGCCGTTTATTTATCCTTGGCTTTCTTCTTATTATTTTCTCTTCATTAAATGCCTTCGGGCAAGTCAAAAAAGTAGCGGGAACCGTAACCGATGCTGAAACCAATGAGCCTGTTATAAGCGCTACAGTATTGGTAAAAGGCAAAAAAGCCGCCGCTACTACTGACGCCCAGGGTAATTTCAGTATTGCTGCCTCCGAAGGAGATGTGCTTGAAATAAGCAGTGTTGGGTATAAGACAATGGAAGTGTCACCCGACTTTAATCTAACTATGCAGATTAAATTAACGGCTACTAACCGTGAGCTCGGTGCAGTGGTGGTAGTCGGTTATGGAACTAGGAAACGTTCAGATGTTACCGGCTCTGTGGCTTCTGTGCCCAAGGCCCGTCTGTCACAGTTACCCGTCACCAACGTATTGCATGCTATTGAAGGTTCTGTAGCAGGTGTTAATATTACGCAGACCTCATCTGTACCAGGCAGTTCTGCCTCAGTACTGATCAGGGGTCAAAATACTATCACTGCCGGTACAGGTCCTTTTATCGTAGTAGATGGAATACCTTTCAGCAAAACAGGTGCTGTAACTAACGATATCAATCCGAACGATATTGCATCTATCGAAATACTGAAAGATGCATCTGCTACGGCTATCTATGGTGTCAATGGCGCTAACGGGGTAATACTTATCACAACCAAAAGAGGTACAACCGGAAGACCTGTTATCCGTTATAACGCATATATGGGCTTTGACAATATCGCCCATATGCTCGAGCCACTGAGTCCCCAGGCGTACGTAAAGAAATACGCTGACTGGTGGAAGCAGGTGAACCCTACACAAACACAAACCAACGTGTTGCCCAATGCATACGAGATCGCCAACTATAATGCAGGTAAAACTGTGGATTGGGTAGATGAGGCCACCCAGCAGGGGATCATCCAGGATCACAACCTGAGTATATCTGGCGGAACCAAAGAGGTGAAGTATTTCCTATCCGGTGATTATATGAAACAAAAAGGCGCTGTAAAAGGCTATCAGTATCACCGGGCAAGCTTACGGGCCAATCTTGATGTGAACGTTACTGATTATCTCAGCACCGGCACATCACTTTCCTACGCCAACAACAACTATGATGGCGGAAGAGTGAACTTTTATCTTGCTGCAGCCATGAGCCCTTACGGAACAGAATACAGTTCAACCGGCGCCTATGAAATTTACCCGATGTATCCCGAACTGTTGTATGCAAACCCTATGCTGGGTTTAAATACAGACCGTACCGACCGCAGCAATAACCTGACCGGGAACGGATATGTTGAAATAAAACCACTGGGACTTTTGAAAGGTCTGAAATTCCGCTTCAATGCAGGTTACACTTATGTTACCACACGCTTCGGAAGTTATACCGGCCGCAACGCAAACAATACACTTGGCGCCGCCAATGCTTCCAGTTCAGAAACCAATAACTGGGTGATTGAAAATATTCTGACCTATAACCGTTCATGGGGTGTACACCAGATCGACTTTACTGGCCTTTACAGTGCCCAGGAACGTAACTATTTTACATTCGGTGCTTCTGCAACAGGTTTTATTAATGATGAACTTTCATTCAACAGGCTGGAAGCCGGCGCTACACAAACTGCTACATCATACCGTGACAAGTATGACCTTCTTTCACAAATGGCGAGGGTCAACTATTCTTACGACGGAAGATACCTGCTGACCTTAACAGCCAGGCGTGATGGATCTTCAGTCATGGGGGCCAACACAGACAAGTATGGCGTGTTTCCTTCTGCAGCTCTTGCCTGGAATATCAGCAAAGAAAGATTTATGCAGAACATAAAACTGGTAGACAACCTGAAAGTGCGCGGCTCTTATGGCAAATCAGGGAATGAAGCGATCGGGGTTTATGGAACGATCACCACTGAAGGAACAGTACGGTTTCCTTTCGGAGGAGCCAGTACTATTGGTGTACTCGCCAGCAATCTTGGTAATGCCGATCTGCATTGGGAAAGCAGCAACACTTTCAACGCCGGCGTTGATTTCAGTATTCTCAAAAGCCGGATTACAGGAACTATTGATATTTATAATACACGTACCGAAGGATTGCTCCTGAGACGTAATCTACCGATCATTACAGGTTACAGCTTCGTCCTGGATAATCTTGGTAAAACAAAGAATAACGGTGTTGAAGTAACCCTGAACACTGTAAATATCACTACCAAAGATTTCAAATGGGAAAGCACCATCAACTTCTCATCCAATAAGAACAGGATCGTTGACCTGTACGGTGATAAAAAAGATGATCTTGGTAACCGCTGGTTCATTGGCCAACCCATCAGCGTGATCTATGATTATAAAATGGCCGGTGTATGGCAGACAGGCGAAGACCGGTCACAAACTGACCCCACTGCCAAAGACGGCGACCTGAAATTCGTAGATATGAACGGCGATAAACAAATAACAGCCGCTGACAGAATTGTACTTGGACAGACTGCACCTAAATGGATTGGTGGTTTGACCAACACTTTCCATTATAAGAACTTTCACCTGAATGTTTTTATCCAGACATTCCAGGGTGCAATTAAAAACAACGTAACGCTTACTTATGCTGATGAAGCAGGACGTATGAACTTACCTGTTGCAACAGGATACTGGACAGCAGAGAACAAAAACAATACCCGTCCTTCACTGGCTTACACCAACTCCAGGGGATACGGTTATGCATCTGACAACAGTTATACAAGAATAAAAGATGTTACGCTGAGTTATACTTTTTCACAGAATATTCTTGACAAACTCAGGCTGGGAAGTCTTACACTGTATGCCAGCGGAAGGAACCTTTATACATTCACTGACTGGATCGGATGGGATCCTGAACATAACTATTCATTCAGGGGTTCCGGCGACTGGACCAATAACTATCCTATCACCCGCTCCATAGTATTTGGCGCCAATGTAACACTTCGTTAAACGATCACTAAAAATTACCAGATATGAAAAAGAATCTTATCATCATATTGGCAGTAAGTGCAGGACTGCAGTTCTTCTCCTCCTGCAAAAAAGACTTTCTTGATGAGGATGTATATTCAGCATATGCACCAGAAACGCTGACCGACTCTTTGGGTTTTGAAGCATCCATAGTAGGGTTACATAATCATCTCAGCACTTTTTTCAGCTATAGCGACCCGCAGGGATGGCCAAGTGTTTGGCATGCCGGTACTGATATCGCCTTTGTTCCTCCTACACAGAAACAAGGTATTGAAGTGCCCTACTATGATTATAATCAATTGATCTCAACAGATGGTGCCGCCTCTTTTACCTGGGGCTGGGCCTACCGCATGATCAATAATGCAAACATCATTATTGTTAATGCCGACAATCCCAATCTGGGGGGCATGACCCTGACCAATAAGAACAGTATAAGTGCTGAAGCAAAATTCTTCCGTGCTTATGCCTATAATATACTCGCTACCTGTTTTGGCGGGGTGCCAATTTCGACAGCTCCCCTTACTGCTCCTAAAACGGATTTTGTAAGGGCACCATTAGATAGTGTCAATAGCCTCATCATCCGTGACCTCACATTTGCAACCGCTAATCTTACAGATGTAACAGCACTTGGCTCTACCAATAAAACCCACCCTAATGGTAAGCCTGCATCAAGAGCCAATAAATATATGGCTATGCAACTGCTGGCGGAAGTTTATTTACGGGCCAACAAACCTGACCTGGCAGAGCAACAATGTGCTGCCATTATCAGCAGTGGCAAATTTGCTTTGGTCAATGCCCGCTATGGTATCAAAGCCAGCCAGCCCGGGGATTATTACAGTGATATGTTCTGGTTCGGCAACGAAAGAAGATACCAGGGGAACAGGGAAGCGATCTGGGTAATGGAACAGGAAAATCCGACCTCTGTTACCGGTGGTATCACCAACAACCCACAACAACGCCGTAATTGGGGAGCAGCTTATTACCAGATTACCGGTATGACCATTTGCGATTCACTCGGTGGCAGAGGTATTGCAAGAATGCGCCTGACCGACTGGGTGGTATATGGATTGTATGAAAACAATGACGTCCGCAACTCTCATTACAACCTGCGGAGAAAATTCTATTATAACACGCCCGGTAATCCGAATTATGGATTGCAGGTACCTTATACAGGCGCCGATACTGTTTTCAAAATAGCCCCGCATACTACCAAATGGTATCAATATGATCCGAATGATGTTTTCGGATTTGCGATGATAAAAGATTTTATACTGATGCGTTTAGGCGAAACATACCTGTTGCAGGCAGAAGCTCAGTTCAGGCAAAACAAATTTACTGAAGCAGCCGCCTCATTAAATGTGATCAGGGCAAGGGCTAATGCCACACCTGTAACAGCAGGCCAGGTCACACTGGATTATATACTGGATGAAAGAGCTAGGGAGTTATTGGCTGAAGAGAACAGGCGCATGACACTGATGCGTACAGGTACACTAGTGACGAGGACCAGTACAAGAAACGTTCAAACCATTAACCCTGTATTAGGTTTGACGGCAAAAAATCTCCTGATGCCGATCCCGCAATCAGAGATCAACCTGAACAAGGATGCAATTCTTGAACAAAACCCGGGATACTGATAGCGTAAGCAGTTAGTCTTCATATAGCAGCAATCAAAAGCCGGATAAGTTTCGACTTTCCGGCTCTTTTTTCTTAATCCTTTAGTTTTACAGATCAAGTAGGGTTCAGAAACAACAAAATTCTTTTATATGACAATGAGACCATTTATCTGGGCAATTTCCCTGATCTTTTCACTTGCTATATCCTGTTCAGCACAAAAGAAAGTTATCTATAAGAAAGATAAAGGCCTACTCCGGGTAATTGAGACCGATTTTAAAGATGCCGCCGGTCAGTATAAAATGCTGGCCAAAAATCTTCCTGTAGATAAATTCCCCAAAACCTGGTTCCCGTCAACAGAAAAGTATGAGTTCAGCAGCAGCGAATGGTGGTGCAGCGGTTTCTATCCCGGCACATTGTTATACCTGTATGAACAGACAAAAGACCCATCCCTTTATACAGAAGCTGAAAGGATCCTGAAAGTGCTGGAAAAAGAAAAGAACAACACCTCCACACACGATCTTGGTTTCATGATGTTCTGCAGTTTTGGCAACGCCAACCGTATAGCCGCCAAGCCGGAATACAAAGACATTCTCCTCACGAGTGCAAAATCGTTATGCACCCGTTTCAATCCGAAAGTGGGCTGCATCAGGTCCTGGGATTCCAAAGCCGGTGATTTCCTGGTGATCATTGACAACATGATGAACCTTGAATTATTATTCTGGGCAACAAAAGTGAGCGGTGATTCCTCTTTTTATAAGATCGCCGTTACGCATGCCAACACTACGATCAAAAATCATTTTCGCCCCGATCATAGTTCTTACCATGTATTGAACTACGATGCTGAAACAGGAGTAGTAAAACAAAAGCGTACTGCACAGGGTGCTGCTGATGGATCAGCCTGGGCAAGAGGGCAGGCCTGGGGTCTTTATGGATTCACCGTGATGTACAGGGAAACAAAAGATCCGGTTTATTTAGAACAGGCAAACCAGATAGCCCGTTTCATATTGGATCATCCGAACCTTCCCGCAGATAAGATCCCCTACTGGGATTTTAATGCCCCTGGTATTCCCGATGCATTAAGAGATGCTTCAGCCGCATCCATCATGGCTTCTGCCCTGCTTGAACTAAGCGGGTATGCAGACAGTAAAGTATCAAAAGAGTATATAGTTATTGCTGAAAAGATGTTAAAGACCTTATCGGGCACTGCTTATAAAGCAGCAGCGGGCACCAACGGTGGTTTCATCTTACAACACGGTGTTGGCCATATGCCCAACAAAACAGAGATAGATGTGCCGCTGACCTACGGCGATTACTATTTCATTGAGGCGCTGATCCGTTATAAAAATCTGTAAAAAAAGTTATTTGCTATAGCTGACCGAAGACTGATTGTTTAAAAGTAAAATGAACGAAAAATGAATTAAAAAGCAGAAGATGAAATATACTTTTTTTGTCATTGCGGTGATAGCATCATTGGCTTTCACACAATGCCGTACCGGCCAGTCAGCACATCAGTTCACATTAAGCGATTCCACTTTTTTACTGGATGGCAAACCTTTCCTGATGATATCGGGGGAGATCCACTATCCCAGGGTACCCCTCGAAGCCTGGCGTCAGCGGATGCAAATGGCCAAAGCGATGGGGTTAAATACGATCGGCACGTATGTATTCTGGAATTTGCACGAACCACAAAAGGATTCATTTGATTTTTCCGGCAACAATGATATCGCTGCCTTTGTCAAAACCGCACAGGAAGAAGGCCTTTGGGTGGTATTGCGACCCAGCCCTTACGTATGTGCAGAGTGGGAATTTGGAGGTTACCCTTATTGGCTGCAAAATGAAGAAGGATTAATCGTAAGAAGTAAAGAAAAAAAATACCTGGAAGAGTACCGCAAGTACATCAACGAAATAGGCAAACAGCTGGCGCCGTTACAGGTAAATCATGGTGGCAATATATTAATGGTACAAGTAGAAAATGAATACGGCGCTTATGGCAATGACAAGGAATACCTGGATATCAACCGTAAAATGTTCATTGAAGCAGGTTTTGACGGATTACTTTTCACCTGCGACCCGGTAGCCACAGTCAAAGATGGTTACCTCGAAGGGTTATTGCCTGCTGTGAACGGTATTGACAAACCCGATGAGTTAAAAAAACTGGTTCGTTCCTATCATAATGGTAAAGGGCCCTTTTATGTAGCAGAATGGTATCCGGCCTGGTTTGACTGGTGGGGAACGAAACATCATACTGTAGCCCCTGAGAAATATGCAGCAGGTCTCGATACGGCGCTTGGCGCAAATGTATCAATAAACATGTACATGTTTCATGGCGGTACTACCCGCGACTTTATGAATGGCGCCAACTATAATGACAAGAACCCCTACGAACCTCAGATCAGCAGTTATGATTATGATGCACCACTGGATGAAGCCGGCAACGCTACTCCTAAATTCATGAAATTCCGTGAAGTGATCCAGAAGCACCTGCCGGCCGGTACTAAGCTTCCCGACGTGCCTGCGGCTAAACCATCTGTTAAGATCCCGGACATTCAATTGCAACAATCAGTTAGTTTTTTTGATATACTGCCGGCTCCAAAAACAAATTCCCAACCGCTCAGTTTCGAAGACCTGGACCAGGCATACGGGTTTGTTTTGTATAGAACTATTCTTACTGGTGAAACTTCCGGTATTTTGAAAATAAAAGACCTGCGTGATTATGGGATCGTTTTTCTTAATGGCAAAAGGGTGGGCATATTAGACCGGCAGTTAAAACAGGATAGTCTTTCCATTGAAGTGCCCGGAAACAATGCGGTACTGGACATATTGGTAGAAAACATGGGGCGCATTAACTACGGGCCCTATTTATTAAAAAATAAAAAAGGTATTACTGAAAAAGTATTGCTGGGGAACAAAGAATTAAAAGAGTGGCAAATGTTCTCCCTTCCCTTTTCTGATATCAATACAATACCTTCAGCCAATAAAAAACCGGAAGAAAATGCCCCGGTAATCAAAACTGCGACATTTGATCTTGAAACGGTCGCCGATACATATTTCGATATGAGCAACTGGGGTAAAGGAGTAGTGTGGGTGAATGGTCATAACCTTGGAAGATACTGGGAGATCGGTCCCCAACAAACCATCTATGTCCCGGCAGAGTGGCTGAAGAAAGGAACGAACAAAGTAGTGATCGCAGAATTGATCAAACCGCAGCAATCCATACTGCAAAGCACTGATAAATCAATACTGGACGTTTTAAAATAATAACTTACTGAATAAATTCCCGGCTATGAGAAGGTTTCTTAGTTTATCAGTTTGTATGTTTTTATATATAAGCCAGGTCCCTGCACAGGTTCAGGCTAAGCCAAAACCCCCTGCCAACGACCGTGTTCTTTGGCTGAGCTATATGGATAAGATCGCAAGACCTGTTATGTCATTGCTGGCGGAAGATAAACTCAGGGAAAAGATGCCTGTGGTACTCGCCAATAATATTGACAATGCTGATCATCGCAGCAAAGTAGCTTATCTCGAAGCATTTGGCAGAACATTCAGCGGAATAGCAGCATGGATCAACAGCGAAGGTGGTACAAAGGAAGAAGCTGCTTTACGGGATCAGTACCGTACCTGGTCATTGAAAGCAGTAGCCAACGCTGTTAATCCCGCCTCCAGAGATTACCTGAAATGGGACGGCGGCCAGCCATTGGTGGATGCCTCTTTTTTGGCACTGGGACTGATCCGTTGTCCATGGGTATGGGAACATCTGGATTCAATGGTAAAAAAACAAGTGGTAGATGTTTTTATTACTACCCGAAACACCGTACCGGTGTACAGCAACTGGCTATTATTTTCTGCCATGATCGAAACTTTCTTCTGCAGATATGACCTTCCCTACGATCCTGTAAGAATAGATTATGGGGTAAAAGAATTCTCCCAGCATTGGTACACCGGCGATGGCATGTTCAGCGATGGTATGCAGTTTCATCTGGACTATTACAACAGTTATGTCATTCAGCCTTACCTTGCTGCGATCCTGGAAACGGTCAGTAAAAAAAGAAATAGCTATAACAACTTTATACCGCAGTTTGAAAAAATAAGTAAACGTTATGCGGAGATACAGGAAAGGCTGATCAATACTGATGGCAGCTTCCCTGTTACCGGCCGTTCCATTGTTTACCGGGGCGGCGCCTTTCATCATCTTGCAGATATATCGCTGAGAAAAAAGCTGCCGGTAACTGTAACGGCTCCGCAAATAAGAAGTGCCTTAACGGCCGTTATCAAAAAAACCCTTGAAGCCCCTTCTACTTTTGATAAAACAGGGTGGCTGAATATAGGCCTGAGCGGAAACCAGCCCGGGCTTGCAGAGTTTTATATCACAACAGGCAGCTTATACCTCTGTGCTGAAATATTTTTACCCCTTGGATTGCCCGAAACAGATGAATTCTGGTCATCACCGGCTGCACCATGGACCGCAGTAAAAGCATGGAGCGGACAGAACCTCCCGGCTGACCATGCATTGGATATTCATTTTTAAAAAGAACATTATGAACATTTCTTTCCGCTTTCTTCATAAATGGTTATCAATAGCATTGATGGTGTTCATGCTGACGAATGCTTATTCACAGGCTCCGCTGATCACAAATATCAATGCAAGACAAACGATGAGCCTGAACGGACAATGGGAATACATCGTTGATCCGTATGAAACCGGTTTTTATGGCTACCGCTGGACCGAAAGAAATGAGAAAGACCGGGAGGCCTATTGGAACAGTGATAAACCTGATAATAAAACTGACCGAAAAGAGCATGGATATACAGCGAAAAACTCATTGCGTGTTCCGGGAGATTGGAACTCACAGGCAGAAAAGTTCCTCTACTATGAAGGAACGGTATGGTATAAACGTTCTTTTGACTATAAGAAACAAACAAACGGCAACAGGTTCTTTTTGTACTTCGGCGCCGTCAACTACAAAGCAGATGTTTACCTGAATGGGAAAAAATTAGGCAGTCATAAAGGAGGGTTTACTCCTTTCAATTTTGAGATACCAGATACCCTGCTGAAAGGAAAAGATAATTTCCTGGTAGTAAAAGTGGACAACAGGAGGTATAAAGATGAGGTGCCTACGATCAATACGGACTGGTGGAATTATGGAGGCATTACCCGGGATGTATTAATAGCCGAAGTACCTCAGCAATTTATCCTGGATTATTCGCTTCAACTCAAAAAAAATACCGCAAATGAAATTGAAGGCTGGGTAAAGTTCAACGTACCGGTCAATGACAAACTCACCATTGAAATACCCGACTTAAAATGGAAAAAAGAAATACAGGTGAACGGGGATATGGTTTCATTCAGCGACATGATAGCCGGTATTGAATTATGGTCACCTGAAAAACCAGTACTTTATAAAGTAAAAATACAGACAGCGGGTAACAGCATCACCGATAAGATCGGTTTCAGAAATATTGAAGTAAGGGGTTTCTCTATTTTCCTGAATGAAAAACCTGTGTTTCTCCGCGGCATTTGTATTCATGAAGAGATACCGCAACAAGGACGCCGGGCCTATAGCTCCGCCGATGCACGGCAATTATTATTGCAGGCCAAATCACTTAGCGCCAACATGGTCCGGCTCGCCCATTACCCGCATAATGAGAACATGACAAGAATGGCTGACTCATTGGGGCTATTGGTGTGGTCTGAGATACCGGTTTACTGGACCATTGAATTTTCTAACCCGGAAGTGCTGGTAAAAGCAAAAACACAATTGAGTGAAATGATCACCCGTGACCGCAACCGTGCCAGCATCATCATCTGGTCAGTTGGTAACGAGACACCCGTGCATGAAGCAAGAACGAAATTCATGAAGGAGTTACTTAGCGAAGCACGCCGGCTGGACGGCAGCCGGCTGGTATCAGCAGCCCTTGAAGTACATCTTGAAAAGGGCGTATCGGTTGTAGATGATCCTTTAGGAGAGTTCACAGACATGGTTGCCGTCAATGAATATATCGGATGGTATGCAGGCTTGCCATCATCTATAAAAAATGTACAATGGCAAATTAAATATAATAAGCCCTTTTTTATCAGCGAGACCGGCGCTGAAACTTTATCCGGGTTTCATGGCGATTCTCTTACCCGCTGGAGTGAAGAATACCAGGAATGGTTTTATAAGGAACAGGTAGCTATGTTCAAAAGACTGCCTCCAAATTTCTCAGGCGTTTCGCCCTGGATATTGAATGATTTCCGTTCCCCACGCAGGAACAATCCTACCTTCCAGCGAGGGTGGAACAATAAAGGGCTTTTGGATCACCAGGGAAAAAAGAAAAAAGCGTTCTATGTATTGAAGAAATACTATGATGAAATTAAAAGAAAAACCGACTGATACGATCTTCACAGAAAACAGCCCTTCAGGCAGACTGAAGGGCTGTTTTCTGTTTATTCTGTACGATCACCACAACTGTTTACCCTGGTAGTAATCCAGGATCTTTATCCGCAGCACATAATCATATTTGGCAATAATAAGATTGATATTGGCCCTGTCCAGGTTATTTTTTACCGTGAGATAGTCAACCGAATTACCCACCCCTTGCTGGAACAATATTTCCGCTGCTTTGAATGATTCATTCAGCGCATTTACCTGTTCCAGCAATACTTTGTAACGGTCCGCAGCACTTGTCATATTAATATAGGCAAGGTCAATATCCCGGCTCAGTTGTGTACGGGTATAACTGGCAGTGACCTCTGCATTTTTCAGATTGATCTTTGCCTGTTTTATACGATTCCTTTGTGCCAGTGAATTGAATAAGGGGATACTAAGGCTAAAACCAAATGAAGTATAAAGGTTATTATCCAGTTGATCCATATAAGGTATCTTAGAAGAAGTGGTAAAATTATCGTGAAAACGATAAACGGGGTATTTAACATTGCTGACGATAGCTGAATCCGAAGTGGGGCTATATACAGTGTTCAGGTACTGACTTTGAAATGCCACACTGGAAAAACTGGTAGAAACTCCCACACCGAAGGTTAATCTCGGAAAAAGTTGCCCTTTTGCCACTTTTACTCCTTTGCCGGCGCTTTGCTGCCGCAGATCAACCGCTTTGATCATTGCCAGTTGCTTTAACGCTGTTTCATAGATACCGGCAGAACTTGTTTCATATATAGCAGCAAACGACTCCGGACCTATCTTTTCCAGTTCCATATCCTTATTATATGGCACATTCATCAGCCGGCTAAGATTGATCTTCGATGTTTCCAGCGCATTCTCTGCATTTATAATAGACACTCTGTCGCCAGCATACTGTCCTTTCAGGTCTGAAAATGCCGATGGCCTGATAGCCCCTTCTTTATTGAGCACCTCCAGGCGTTCTACCTGTTTGCCTGACAACACCATTTGATTCTTAGCCTGCTCCACGAGGTCGGTATTACTTAACACCTGCAGGTAAGTCAGGATGATATTTACCGTAAGGTTATCTTTTTCCTGCTGCAACTCCATAGTAGCGGCCCGGTAGGCCAGCGAATTTTGTTTTATATTATTCTGTATGGCAAATCCGTTGAACAAAACAACATTGCTGTTCACGCCGTAATTGGATGAATTGAATGACTGGGTAACCGGGGAGTTCGTATAAGGGTCAATGCTTCTGCCCTGGTTAAAGCTATGCCCGGCGCTGGCATTGAGATCAGGAAAAATATTCAGTTTTACTTGTTTCCAGTTCGCCTTATCACTTTCCGCCTGCAGTTGCCTTTGCCATACATCAAAGTTGTTGGCAATACCCGTCTCTATGCATTGTTTCAGGTTTAATTTTTGCGGGTTGGCTTGTTGTGAATATCCTGAAATTCCCAACAGTAAAACACTGCAGCAAATACATGCTGCCACAATTCTTTTCATAATGTATAGTTGTAATCTTTATAGTTCCCGGATCTTTTTATTGTGCGACCATTCCATCCAGCAGGTTAATAATGCGTGATCCATACGCTGCATTCTTTTCTGAATGAGTGACCTGGATAATGGTCATTCCTTCCCTGTTCAGCTCCCTGAACAAGCTCATGATCTCTTCCCCTTGTTTGGAATTCAGGTTACCGGTAGGCTCATCCGCCAATAACAGTTTTGGCTTAGCGATCAAAGCTCTTGCAATGCCTACCAACTGCTGCTGGCCACCTGACAATTGTGTAGGAAAAAGATCCTTCTTACCTACTATCTGGAAACGGTCCAATACATCCGCCACCAGCGCTTTTCTTTCAGAAGTTTTTATATTCTGGTAGATCAGGGGCGTCTCTATGTTCTCGTAAACGGTCAATTCATCGATCAAGTGATAAGCCTGGAATACAAAACCGATATATTGTTTATACAAAGCAGACCTTTGCTTCACCTTCAATTGATGTACTGATTCATGCAGAAAATTATACTCTCCCTGGTCGAAAGTATCCAGCATACCGATCACATTCAGTAAGGTTGACTTGCCGGAACCTGACGGCCCCATGATCGAAATAAACTCCCCGGGTTTCACAGAAAGGTCAACATCTTTCAGCAGGAATATCCGGTTGTTTCCTGTATTTACCCATTTATAGATCCCTTTTAATTCAAGCATATCATGAATGTATTATTCTGTACGTAAACTCTTAACGGGGTTAGCAATGGCCGATCGCACCGTCTGGATGCTCAAGGTAAACAAAGCAATCATTAACATGATCAATCCACCACCCGCAAAAACCCACCAGCTCACTGAAGTACGATAGGCAAAATCTTCGAGCCATTTATTCAAAGCCCACCAGGCCAGTGGCGCTGCAATGATAAAAGCAAGAATGACCAACTGCATAAAGTCCTTCGAAAGTAATGACACGATCTGTGCAACAGATGCACCAAGTACTTTTCTTACACCGATCTCCTTTGTACGTTGTGTAGTAGTGTATATGACCAACCCAAGCATACCGAGGCAACTGATAAATATAGCCAGGCCTGTAGCCCAGACCAGTAAACGGGAGATATTCCTTTCCGACTCATAAAACCTTTCAATGGTCTTATCAAAGAAGGAGTAATTAAAATCAAAATCAGGATAGATATCCTTCCAGTCCTTCTCCATTTTTGCAATAGCATTTTTCCAGCTATTACTTCCATTATCAGGCTTTAAAAGGATATGAAATGTCGCATGGTTGCCGGTCACATTGGAATAAACCAGTGGCTTGATAGCCGAATGAATGGATTTGTCATTAAAATCCTTCAACACACCTGAAATAGGAACTTTTTTTTCTCCCTTGTCAAGGATTTTTCCCACAGCATCTGCCGGTGTTTTAAAACCGAGGAACTTCGCATAGGTCTCATTGATGGCATATTCTGTAACAGCCGTATCGTTTTGCCGCGGGAACCGGCCTGCCACCAGTTTCATATTATATAACTTAAAATAATTCTCATCTGCATATTTCACTCCTACAGTGGTCTCTGTCTCTTTCTTACCGTCAGTGTACTTCATGGTAGTAGAGGAATACCCGAAAGCAGCCGGGGTGCTTCCTCCCAGACTGACCATTGCTACTTCAGGCATCGCCTGTATCTTATTTAATAATACTAAACGCTTGCCTTTATCAGGCGCATTCCAGGGCGCATTGAAGTTAACGATGGCATCTTTCCTGAATCCCATATCCTTATTAAGAGCATACTGTATTTGTTTGCTGACAAGAATGGTAGCAATAATAAAGAATTGTGCAACGACAAACTGGGATACCGTAAGTGATCTCCGCAGCAGTGCCCTCCTTGTTTTGCCCGGCGAAGATGGAGACTGGTTCTTCATCACTTGTACTGGTTTGAACCCGGACAAAACCAATGCAGGATAAAATCCGGATAAAACAGTTACAGTAACTATGAGTATAATAATAAACAGTATTATATGAGGCTGGCCGAGCATGTTGAAATGCAGTTCTTTCGGTATGAAATCAGAAAATATCTTCAATACACCGGGAGTGATGAGAGTGGAAAGCATCGTTGCCAGCAGGGTAAGTATAAACGTTTCTCCAAGGAACTGGGATACAAGGTGAAATTTTGAACTGCCCAGTGTTTTCCGTATCCCGATCTCTTTGGCCCGCATGGCTGCCTGTGCAGTGGTCAGGTTAATGAAATTGATACAGCCAAGTAATAATAAGAACGCAGCTACCGCCAGCAAGCCATACAATGTCGGTTTATGAGCTTCACGCCTGGCGAAAGAGTCGTATTCTCCGGCAAAATGCAGATCGGATATGGGCTGAAGCAGATTCACTGTTTTCATGTAATCATCCTTCGCATATTTTGTTCTCAGTGAAGACAGCTGTTTTTCGATCTGCGCAGCAGCTGTCCCCTTATTAAGCTTTATAAACAACAAAGAAGAAGAATTAACGCTGCCCCACTCTTCCCACCCCATATTATTTTTCAGGCCCGTAGCGGTAATTGTTTTCAGCGAAATGAACTCCTTAAAAGAAAGATCGGTATTGTTCTCAATATCCTTTACCACACCGGTCACTGTCGCAGTGATGGAATCATTGTACGTAATGGTATTACCGGGAACATCAGCCATATCTTTACCGGCGAAATACAATTTTGCCCTGCTTTCTGAGATCACGACATTGAATGGCTCGGTTAAAGAAGAAGCAGGAGAACCTGCCAGCCATTCGTACTGAAATAATTTAAAATAATCACCGTCCGCAAAAATAATGTCCTCCTGGTTTTTAAAAACCCGTTTATCTGCACTAGCATCTGAAGCGCCGGGAACTACTCTGACATCACTATTATATTGATGAAAAGCTGCCGACATTTCAATCCCGCTCACTTCCTTTTTCACGGCATCGGGTAAAGGTGCGCATACACCTCCATTCCTGATCACCTGATCAGGAAAATCAAGCTTCGATACTACCCGGTATATCTGGCCCCTGTCCCTGTGAAAGGTGTCAAAACTGAATTCATAACTGACCAGCAGGTAAATGACCAATGCAGCACTGATACCAATGGCAAGACCGGCCATATTTATCAGCGAAAACACTTTATGTTTCCAGAAATTCCTGATAGCAATGAGTAAATAATTTCTGATCATGTTACGTCAATTAGTTTGTACTGCTTTTACCCAACCCCTATGCCAAGACAAAAACCCTTGAAAAACAAGGGTTCATAATCAAAGATAGTTGACAAGTGTACGAAAACGGACAGTTTACGTACATATTCGTACAGGCCGGCTCATTCAGTACGTAATGATCTGACCGGGTTAGCAATCGCAGCCCTGATGGCCTGGAAACTTACCGTAATCAAAGTAATTGCCAGCGCAGCGACCGCAGCCAGGGCAAAAACCTGCCAGCTTATTTTAATCCTGTAGTCGTAATTAATAAGCCAGCTGTTGAGATAGTAATATGCAATGGGCGCAGCTATGATACTGGATAAAATCACCAAAACAACAAACTCCGTTGAAAGTAACCGCCATAGGTTAACCACGCTGGCACCAAGCACTTTGCGAATACCGATCTCCTTGGTCCGCTGTTCGGCAACGAAACTTGCCATACCAAATAAACCAAGGCAGGAAATAAATATGGCCAATATGGCAAAATAGGAAGAGAGTTTCCCTATACGTTCTTCAGCTCTGAATTTGCTTCCGAATTCTTCATCCACAAATTTGTAATCAAACGGCACATTCGGAGTATATTTTTTCCAGACCTGTTCAATCCTGCTTAACGACTGCTTCGCATTTTGCTGAGAATTTAGTTTCAATATCAGGTTATACATATTATCATAGCCACTCGTGTGGTATACTGTAGGCCGGATCGGGTAAAAAGGAGATTCCTGCATAATGTCATTAACAATACCAATGATGGTAAAAGGCTGTCCATTCCATTTCAATACTTTTCCAACCGGGTCTTTAAACCCCAAAAAATCAGCGGCCGATTCATTAATGATAAATGCAACAGAGTCTGTTGCGAAATCCCGTGAAAAATCACGGCCTTCTTTAATTTTCCAATTCACAGTTTTACCAAATTCATACGACACTGTATTGTTGGGAAAATCGACCGCCATACCCGGGTCTTTTCCTTCCCATTCAAAACCACCGTTCGTATTCCATACCTGTGTCAAAGGGCTATTAGATGCTGCCATTTCTTCAATAGCTCCTGAATTCTTCAGCTCATTTCTTATCGTTTCATAATGCTCTCTTATTTCCGGCTCCATGCCCAGATTGATCAGGCCATTACGGGTATAACCAATAGGCCGGTTCTTGGCATGCTGGATCTGCTGATAAACGATGATCGTCCCGATTATCAGCATTACTGAAACAGTAAATTGCGTAACGACTAAAATCTTGCGGGGAACAGAGGCGAACTTTCCTACACGATATGTACCTTTCAGCACTTCCAATGGCTGAAACGAAGACAGATAAAGGGCAGGGTAGCTGCCGGAGAGCAACCCGGTTATCAGAATAAACAACAAATTAAAAAACCAGAATAATGGGTTTGCCCATGGAACTCCGATTTTTTTACCAGCGATCTCATTAAATAAAGGCAACAACATTACCACTATGATCAAAGAGAATACAAATGCTAGCAGCACTACCAGATAAGACTCCGCAAAAAACTGCTTTATCAATTGCCAGCGCAATGAACCTATTGCTTTGCGGATACCCACTTCCCTGGCCCGTTTTTCACTTCGTGCAGTTGCAAGATTCATGAAGTTGATGCAAGCGAGCAGTAATACAAAAACACCAATGATGCCAAATAACCAGACATATTGAATGTTTCCACCGGTATTCACTCCATTTTTAAACTCATTATACAAATTCCATTTACGCATGGGCTGCAGGAAAACGGCCCATTGATATTTTGCCTCCTCCTTACTTACGTTGTTCAGTTTTGCATTCTTGATCCTTGCAGAAACCTTTTGCATAGCTGCATTGTCAGCGATCTGTACAAAAGTCTGAGAAAAATTACTTCCCCAGGGCTCCCTCATTTGTTTGGCCCACGGATTCTGGATCAACCACAATTCCCAGGGCATCATGATCTTTAGTTCCCTGAAAGAAGTATTATCAGGCAGATCTTCATAAACACCTGTCACTTTTACATCAAAGCTTCTGTCAAACTTTATTGTTTTATTGATCGGATCTTCTTTACCAAAAATGGATTCGGCTGCCGATGCTGAAAGCATGATAGAATATGGGTCTTTCAACCCGGCCCTTGTCCCTTTAAGCATTTTAAGGGTCAGCATGTCGGGGGCATCAGGCTCAAAAAAGTTTCCCACCTTAGTGATATGCTTGTCCCCAATAGAAAGCAGATGACTACCTGTCCACGATGATTGTACAACGTATTTAAAATCGCTTCCGTATTTGTTCCGCAACTCAGGCCCCATCAATGCAGGATTAGCCACTTGTGTTTCTGTCTTGCCATTAAAATTTGCATGCTGCATGACCTGCGCAATACGGTCATAATTCTTATGGTAGGTATCAAAAGTTAGCTCATCATACACCCATAGCCCGATCAGCATGGCGACTGCCATACCCACAGCAAGCCCACCAATATTAATAACACTATAGCCTTTATTTTTGACTAGGTTGCGACAGGCGATTTTGAAATAGTTCTTTATCATGGCTATTGTTTATTCAGTTCGCAGTGACTTTACCGGATTCGCAATCGCTGCTTTAACAGCTTGAAAACTGATTGTCAGCATTGCAATCACCAATGCGATCGTCGCTGTAATAACAAAAGCAGTCCAACTGATGCTGGTACGATAGGCAAAATCCTGCAGCCATTTATTCATAACCCACCAGGCTACCGGTGATGCAATAACGAATGCTATTAATACCAGTTTTAAAAATTCTTTAGACAACAAACCAACAATACTGCCGGCACTGGCCCCAAGTACCTTTCTTACCCCGATCTCCTTTGTCCGTTGCTCAGCACTGAAAGCGGCAAGGCCGAATAATCCCAGGCAGGAGATCAGAATTGCTATGATAGTGAAATAACTTACCAAAGAGGATAATCGTTTCTCCGATTCGTAATTTTTCAGGAAGTCTGTGTCTAGGAAACTGTACTCGAAAGGTTCGTCAGGGTTCAATTTATGCCATTCATTCCTGGCTGACTGTATCAGGTTGTTCATATTTGTTGTATTGGCATGAACAAGCAGGTAATTGAAAGCCGTCCCGCTGTTCTGGGCAACGACCTGGAAGGCAAAAGGTGTTATTGGCAAATGCAAACTCTCATAATGAAAATCTTTGACAACACCTATGATGCCGAAATCATATTTCTGCCCCTGCCAGTCAAAATGGATATTTTGGCCGACGGCCTTTTCAGATGAAGGGAATCCGATCTCTTTGACCAATGCTTCATTCACCACTATACGCAGTGCGGTGTCAGATGGAAATGCCCGTGAGAACAATCTTCCTGCCACAATTTTAACACCAAGAGTGGGCAGCAAATCAAAATCAACGTGGTTCATCCTGGTCCTGATACCTTCATGCATACTCTGCCCGTCTTTATAATAAAGATTGTCAGATGGATTAAAGATACCCGGGTAATACATAGTAGCACCGGCACTGACCACATCCGGAATGCTCTTCAATTCATTTTTCAAAGACTTTGCTGCCTTTTTAGCTGCTTCACTTCGCAACGGGATGATCAGCTGCTGGTCTTTTGTAAAACCAAGATCCTTATTCCGCATATACTGCATTTGTGAGGCAATAACAACTGATGATATGATCAGGATAACTGATATGACAAACTGAAATACAACGAGGAATTTTCTTAATGAAACGACAGCAAGGGTATTGGCCAGTTTTCCCTTCAATACTTTCACCGGCACGAAAGATGAAAGATAAAAAGCAGGATAACTTCCCGCTATAAGTCCTGCAACAATAGCCATTATCAAAAAGCCGGTTACCATTAACCAGTTCTGAGCGAAAGAAAAAATGATATTTCTGCCACTTGCCTCATTAAAAAAGGGAAGCAGTATATACATTAAAAAGATAGCCAGAACGAATGCTATAAGCGCCAGCAATACAGATTCGCCAAGGAACTGCCTGATCAAACCTCCCCTCATAGCCCCCAAAACCTTTCTTACGCCCACTTCAGAGCTGCGCTTTGACGAACGTGCCGTAGAAAGGTTCATGAAATTGATACAAGCAATCAGCAAAGTGAAAAGCGCTATTGAAGCAAGTATATAAAGGTATGAGCGGCTGCCCGGCGGGGTCACATTGTTCTTCACCTGTTTGCTTAAATGTATTTCTTTAAGCGGTATCAAGAACTGTTGCTTATCAAAACCCATTGCCTGCAGGTCCCTCTTTGCATATTTTTCCAGGAAAGACGGGAGCTTTGATTCGAGTTTCTTATAATCACTGCCGGGCTTAAGCTTCAGGTAAGTATAGAACATGTTATTCGTAGCATAGTCATTGGGGCGTCGTTTGATATATTGTTCCATATCCCCGCCACCAATACTCATAAAAAATCTTCCGTCTATATGAGAAGGCTTTGATGAAGGCCTGAAAACGCCGGTGATGGTATAGTCATAGGCCCCGTTGGTGCTGCTGTTTATTCTTATCACTTTGTTAATAGCCGAACCATTACCAAACATCTTTTTCGCTATCTCCTCGTTTATTACCACCGTGTTTGGATGGTCCAGCGAATTGACTCCTCCCTCGATGAAACGGTAGCTGAATACTCTAAAAAAGGAACTATCGGTCAGAAAGCCCTTTGTTTCATAAAACGATTTCACTTCGGCATCGGAGCCCGTATTATACTGGAGCAGTGTCTTGTCGTCAGCAAAAAGACCAAGCAAATGCGTAGAAGCCTCTACTTCCGGAAATTCCCTTCTCATTCCTTCAGCCATGGGGGCCGGCGTATTGGGCATTGTTTCCTTTTCAGTGCCTCCAAGTACAAAAGTGGTACCTAACTGGTAAATATTTCCGGCATCCCGGTGATAAGTATCGTAACTCGTTTCATTATTGATATAAAGTGCGATCAGCATACAGCAGGCCAGCCCGCTGCTAAGACCGAAAACATTGATGAAAGAAAAGGTCTTATTCTTCATCATACTTCTCCAGGCGATCTTGAAATAGTTCTTGAACATACCTTATATTTTATTCTGTTCGCAATGATTTTACAGGGTTGGCGATAGCTGCTTTCAGGGTATTCAGGCTGACGACAATTAACGTAAGCAGTAGTATTAATAAGCCCACTGCTACAAACAGCCAGATGCTTATGTGAATGCGGAAAGCGTATTGCTGCAGCCAGTCGTTCATGAACCACCATGCCAGCGGAAGCGCTATGACAAATGCGATGAGGACCAGTTTCAAAAACTCCTTTGAAATGAGCAGGAGCAGCTGCTGCACTGTTGCACCGAGTACTTTGCGTACACCGATCTCCCTGATCCGTTTTTCAATGGTGAAAGAAGCAAGACCTGCGAGCCCGATACAGCAAATAAAAATGGCGAGACAGGCAAATACATTAGTGATCTTACTGATCAGGTCCTCGGTCAGGAATTTTTTCCCGAATTCCTCATCCACAAACTGGTACTCGAACGGATAAGAGGGGTTATATTTTTTAAAAACCGACTCGATCAAAGGCAAAGCCTTTTGAGGCGATACATCCTGGCCAAGCCTTATGCTGATAGAATTACAATTGTATGGCTGGTAATAGACCATCATCGGATCCACCGGTTTGAAAGGCGATTCCATCACTATATTACCCGTAATGCCAATCACGGTGTAATTCCTGTTCCCATACCTCATCAGCATACCAACAGGGTTTTGCAAACCCATTGCCTTAACAGCTGCTTCATTCAACAGCATAGCAGATGAATCAGAAGGCATTCCTGAAAAATCCTTTCCCTGCAGAATCTTTACTCCCATTGTCTTTGAAAAATCTATATCCGTACTTAACCCGGCCATGATGATATCTGCATTGGCAGGTTTACCTTCCCAATCAGGTGCAGGCGACTTCCACCATATATCAGTAATAGGAGAAAGTGTTCTCGTGACTGCACTGATCTTCCCGGTTTTTATCAATTCATCTTTTATCACAGCAAAGTTGTTTTGAGTGTCGTACGTGGCCGGGATCGTTATCAGGTTATCGGGGTTATACCCCATATCCCGGTTCTTGATATGCTGTATCTGCTGGTAAATGATTATAGTAGCAGAAATCAGTACGATCGAAATAACGAATTGCCCCACTACCAGTACATGCCTTGGCAGTACAGCTCTTTTACCTGATGCAAAAGTCCCTTTTAATACCCGCACAGGATTAAAAGAAGAAAGGTACAGGGCCGGGTAGCTGCCTGCGACCAAACCAGTGAACAGTATAATGATCAAAGCGCCGATCCAGAAAACCGGGCTGGAAATATCCAGCGAAAGCTGTTTATCGACTAATGTATTGAAAGAAGGCAGCAAAAGGTAAACAGCAAAAACAGACAACACAAAAGCGATGCAAGCCAGTATGATGGTCTCAGAAAAGAATTGAAACATCAATTGTCTTTTGCCTGAACCTAGTGTTTTTCTTACGCCTACTTCTTTTGCCCTTTTTTCGCTTCGTGCAGTGGAAAGGTTCATGAAGTTTATACAGGCTATGAGTAAAATGATCACAGCAATAATAGAAAAAAGGCGCACATATGCTATCATCCCGCCTGTATTCTTTCCCTCCTTAAAATCACTGTACAACCTCCATTTACTCATAGGGAATGTGAAGTATGTACTTATCTTCTTATCTGATGGGTCATGCTGGTATTTGATATCGTTTATACTTTTGTCAATGAGCTGCATGCTGGCGCCGGGGCCTGCCTGTACAAACACATTCCAGGAGGAATTTGTCCATTCATTCATTGATCTCTTTATATAGTCATTGGAATAATTGAAGGGCATTATGTAATCAAACTGAAAGGTAGAATTGCCCGGAACATCGGCAACTACTGCGGTGACCTTTACATCATACTCGTTATTTATCCTGATCACCTTATCTAAGGGATCGGTATTACCAAACAAAGCCTTTGCTGAAGATTGTGTCAATACAATTGACGAAGGGTCAGTGATAGCAGTCCAGGGATTGCCCTTAATGAACTTCCAGGAGAACATATCAAAAAAATGCTCACTAACCGTATAACCTTCCTTTTTCAACCTGCTATCGGCATAGCTGAGGATGCGTGGCTGCCGCGATGTTGTGACCACAGCCCGCTTCACCTGGGGGATATTGCTTTCTATTGATCTTGCCAGAGGCAATACCATATTCTCGTCTGTAAATATCTGGTTATTAAAATTGCGGGTAGCAAGGACCTTGTATAAATGATCATATTGTTTATGAAATTTATTGTACCCGAGTTCATCCTGCACCCATAAGAAAATGAAGATAGTACAGGTAATGCCAATGGTCAGGCCGAGAAGATTGGTAGCGGAAAATCCTTTATTTCTCCACAAATTTCTCCATGCGATCTTGAAATAATTCTTCAGCATAATACATTTTTAAATTGATTGAAACGGGTGACTGATATGGTGTCAGCCGACCGCTTCCTGTTCTTTTTATTCAGTTCTCAATGATTTCACCGGATTAGCAACAGCAGCCTTGACAGACTGATAGCTCACAGTCAATACAGAAATGGCAAAGGACAACAGACCGGCAAAAGCAAACACCTGCCATTGAATATTTACATGATAAGGATAATCCCGCAGCCATTGATGCATCATCCACCAGGCCACAGGACTAGCAATAACGAATGAGATCATCACCAGTTTTAAAAAATCTTTGGATAACAATGCCGTGATCCCTGTGACCGATGCTCCTAACACTTTGCGTACGCCGATCTCCTTGATGCGGTTCTCCGCCATATAAGTAGCGAGGCCAAACAAACCAAGACAGGAAATAAAAATGGTCAATGCGGCAAACAAAGCCGCCAGTGTACCTGTTCTTTCCTCTGCTTTGAACTTTGCAGCATATTCTTCATCCACAAATTTGTACTCAAACGGATATTCGGGATTATATTTCTTAAAGATCGCTTCTGCCCGTTTAAGGTTATCAGCTGTTGGATTAGATCCGTTGAGCTTGAAATGTATGATATTGAACCAGCCTTTTGCTCCCCCGATCAGCATGGGCTTTGTCGGGTAATACGGCGACTGAAGAATAAAATCTTTTATCACACCAATGATATGGTACTTTGTGTCTCCGTCTTTGACGATCTGGCCGATAGGATCTTTAAAATTCATGACCTTCGCTGCACTTTCATTGACGATCATTCCGAGTGAATCGGTTGGAAATTCTTTCAGGTTGAAATCGCGGCCTTTTATCAGCGTCAGCCCCATGGTAGTGGTAACACTTTCATCGGCACTGTACCTGTCAAAATCTGTTTTATCGTTAGGGTCCTTTCCTTCCCACTCAAAACCCCAGCTATCACTCCATCCCTGTGTGATCGGAGCGCTGGTCTTTGTTACAGATTTTGCAATTCCGGATGATAGTAATTCATTTTTGACCAGCGCATAATTCTTATCAAGGTCCCCGGTCAGAAAATGATAAACAAGATTGTCACGGACATAACCGCTTTCCCTGTTGCGTGCATGATCTATCTGTTGTTTAACAATGGCCGTACAAATGATCAGTATGATCGCAAAAGTGAATTGTAATACCACCAGCAATTTCCTTGGAGTGATCAATGCGTTCGCCGCTTTGAATGTTCCTTTCAGGACCTTTGACGGATTAAAAGAAGAAAGGAAGAAAGCCGGGTAGCTTCCTGCTACCAGCCCTGTTACTATAATAAAACCTGCAGCAAACAGCCAGAATCGTATATCTGTAAAATCAAGAAACAGTTTCTTATCTGTCAACTGTCCGAAAGACGGTAATGCTACCTGCACGATCAGGATGGCAAAAACAGCCGCGATAAAGGAAATCAATATTGATTCACCAATGAACTGTCCGACCAATGATCGTTTCTGCGCTCCTACCACTTTTCTAATACCTACTTCCTTTGCCCTTTTCTCACTGCGTGCTGTACTCAGGTTCATAAAATTGATACAGGCGATCAGCAGGATGAACGCTGCAATGACACCGAACAACTTTACAAATTCGATCAGGCCGCCATCTTCTTTACCATTGGTGAAATTGGAATACAACCTCCAGCGGCTAACAGGATACAGAAACATTTCCCATGCAGGGTCGTCATCTTTATCATATCTCGGTTTTAATACCTTCATTTTCTCATTGGCAGAAGCAAGACTGGCATTTTCCTTTAGCAGCACATAATTCCGGGTAGAATTATTACCCCAGCTGCTGTCGTCTTCCCCCACACGCACCAGGTAACCCCATGGCAGCAGGTATTCAAATTTGAACCGGGTATTATTGGGCAGATCCTTAAGTATTCCTGTTACGGTGAAATTATCTTTATTATCCAGCTTAATGGTCTTTCCCATCGCTTCTTCATCACCAAATATCTTTTGGGCCAGCTTTTCTGTGAGCAGGATAGAAAAACCTCCGTTCAAAGCTGTTTTAGGATCACCCTTCAGCAACGGGAAACTGAACATCTGCAAAAAACCCGTATCTACAATATTACCAGCAACGGTCAATCTTTTATCCCCGATAGAAAATAAAAAACTCCGGGGCCAGTTCACTCTTACAGCACGTTCTACTTCCGGCAGATCCTTTTCCACAGTTCTTGCCAGTATTTTTGGTGTGGTATTCCAGCATTGCAGTTTTCCGCTGAAGTGTGCTTTGTTCCATGCTTCATAGATCCTCTCCCTTTTTTCATGAAACTGATCATAGCTTATCTCACTTTGTATCCATAGCAAAATGAGAATAGCGGCCGCCATTCCAATGGCCAGGCCCGAAATATTGATAAAGGAAAATCCTTTATTCCTGGAGAGGTTACGTAAAGCGATCTTCAGATAATTCCTGATCATGATTCTTTTTTTATTCTGTTCTGAGACTTTTTACCGGGTTGGCGACAGCCGCTTTGACAGCCTGGAAAACAACCGTACATAATGCGATCAGCATAGTGATAAGTGCCGCAGCAATAAATATCCACCAACCGATATTGATCCTGTAAGCAAAATCCTGTAGCCATTTGTTCATGGCAAACCATGCTACGGGAAATGCAATGACAGCTCCGATCAATACCAGTCTGGCAAAATCCCCGGACAACATGAAAACAATATTGGAGACGGATGCTCCCAGCACTTTACGTACACCGATCTCTTTGGTGCGTTGTTCTGCCATGTATGTAGCCAGGCCGAATAATCCCAGGCAGGCAATGAGAATGGCCAGCACAGAAAACACCACCGCAATCGTTCCGGCACGTTGCTCACTACGGTACATCTCATCAAAGGAGTCACTCATAAACCGATAACTGAAGGGCATACCGGGAGCCAGCGACTTCCACCTTTTCTCAATCTGTGGAATCAGGTTCGCTGAATTGGCAGCATCTATTTTAAAGGACGCCAGTCCGGGCTGGCTACCAAGCCGCATACACAAAGGCCCCAGCTTCTGCCGCAATGATTCGAAATGAAAATCTTTTATCACCCCAATGATCGGGAATACTATGGAGGGGTCACCGGGGTTATTACCGGGAGCATATATCCGTTTACCAACCGGGTCATCGTATCCAAGCAATCTGGACGTAGTTTCCGTAATGAGTATGGCATTTGAATCAGCGCCGTAATCTTTTGAAAAATTCCGTCCCTTCACTATTTCCATCCCCATTGTTCTGATATAATCATAATCCACAGTCCATGTTTGCATATCTACTCCATTTTCCGTATTCATTACCGCTTCTTTAGAAAAGGTATTATCGCTGCGGGACGAATTGGTAACAGGCAGGAAAGAACTGATAGTTCCGCTGCTTACTCCCTGCATGGCCAGTACTTCATTTTTAAAAGCCGCTATATTATTGTTAAGCGCATAAGCCCTGTCAATGATCAGCACCTGATCTTTATTGAATCCTAGTTTCTTAGTCTGGATATACCGCAGCTGGTTATACACTACAATAGTTCCGATGATGAGCAGGATGGATGTCGCAAATTGAAAAATCACCAGGCCATTCCGGAGATTACTTTTTTTAAATCCTGTGCTCATGGTTCCTTTCAAAACAGCAATGGGCCTGAACCGGGAAAGGAACAATGCAGGGTAGCTACCGGCCAGTACCCCTACTACAAAGGGAAGCAGCAGCAGGAAGGGCAGTATTTGAATACCCAGAAGATCTTTCAGAGAAAGAGATTTAGCAGCAATATCATTGAACAAAGGCAAAACCAGATAACAAATAGCAAGACCAATGATAAGGGATATGCCCGCCGTAATGGTAGATTCGACCAGGAACTGGGTGATCAGTGTTCTTCTTTCCGTTCCCAATACTTTGCGGATCCCCACTTCCTTCGCTCTTTTGGCGCTGCGTGCCGTACTCAGGTTCATAAAGTTGATGCAGGCAAGGAGAAGTATAAACAACGCTACGGCCGAAAAAATATATACGTATTGGATACTGCCGGGCGGAGTGATCTCAAATGAATAGTCGCTGTATAAATGGATCCTGGTAAGCGGCATGAGGCTGTATTCAAGCTTGTTCCCTGACTTCTTTAGTTCATCCATACTGCTGATCCTGATAAACTGCTGTACATAAGGCAAAACATACTTATTGGTGTATTGCGTAAAGTTTTTTTCAAATGCCCTGTAATCTGTTCCCGGCTTTAATAACAGGTATGTAATAAAATTATGACTGGTAAGCTGGCCCCATTGGTAATCCACATTCTTCATCGAAAAGATAAAGTCAAAATTAAAATGCGATTCTTTCCGGATATCCTTTATAACTGCTGTTATCTTATATGGGGTAATCGTTTCCCCGTTCCTGACTTCTATATACTTCCCCACCACATTTACATCATTGAAATATTTCTTTGCAGTTGATTCGGTCACCACTACAGTGTTCGGTTCATTCAACGCTGTTTTGGTATCGCCACCAATGGCCGGCAGCTTAAATACAGAAAAGAAAGTAGAGTCTGCATTCGTTACATGCGACTCATTGATAAATTCATTGCCCTTTTTTATCAGTTTATCGCCGTCATTAGTATATAGCCGGGTGTATTCCTCTACCTGCGGATAATCCTTTTTCAGCAATGGGCCCATCATGTCAGATGTCTGTGTCATGTGCAGATCGCCGCCGCCAAACCGGATGTCTGAATTGATCCGGAAAATACGGTCAGCGTTTTTGACGTGACGGTCATAACTCAGTTCATCCGTTATGAATAAGGTAATGAGCAAACAGGTAGCAAGACCTGCCGCGAGCCCGAAAATGTTGATGGCGCTATATCCTTTATTTTTCCAAAGGTTCCGGAATGCTACTTTAAAATAATTTTTTATCATGGCTTTACTTTAAGTTGATGATCGCCTCCGGTTAAATATGTTATCCGTTATACCATTATATTCTCCAGCACAGTTTGCCCGTCCAGCATACGAATGATGCGATGACTGTACCGGGCATCATGTTCGCTGTGTGTAACCATAACGATAGTAGTCCCCTGTTCATTCAGGTCTGTAAGCATCTGCATTACTTCGTTACCATTGCTGGAGTCAAGGTTCCCGGTAGGCTCGTCTGCCAGAATTAGTTTAGGTTTATTGACCACCGCCCTTGCTACTGCCACACGCTGTTGCTGGCCACCTGATAACTGCTGGGGATAGTGATTGCGCCGGTGCATGATCTGCATTTTATCCAGTACCTCCTCTACTCTTTTTTTCCGATCGCCTGGCTTTACGCCGGTATAGATCAATGGCAGCTCTACATTTTCAAATACGGTCAGCTCATCTATAAGGTTAAAACTCTGGAATACGAAACCTATGTTTCGCTTGCGCAGATCGGCCCTTTTTCGTTCATTGAACTTAGCTACTTCAATACCATTAAAAATAAAACTGCCGCTATCGGGGTCATCCAATAATCCAAGAATATTCAGTAAGGTGGACTTGCCGCAACCAGACGGGCCCATTACCGCTACGAATTCCCCTTCTTTTACTTCAATGGATAATTTATTTAATGCTACAGTTTCCACCTCATCGGTGCGGTAAACTTTTTCGAGATCGGTGATCTTGATCATTGTATCCTGTTTAATGTTTACAGATAAAATTATATGGCCAGTAAAAAGAAATGCATGGGAGAAAACCCGTAAGCCCCTAGTTGATCCTGCCTGGTCTCTTTACAGGGTATGCCGGCTTTTTTTGTCCGGGTATCACTGTTTAAGTTATAGTCTGCCCCCTTGCCTATCTGTTTGGCCGAAGAAAAAAGACTCAGCGAACAGACCACAAGGAGTATATAAATAGTTTTCCGTTTCATAACAATTGGTTTAATGTGTTTGGTTAATACTATTTTTTTAGTACCAGTTCCTGCATATTTCCGTAGTTCTCGTATCCGGATGTGATAACTTTATCTCCGGGTTTTAGCCCCTGAAGTACTTCATAATAATCAGGATTCTGCCTTCCGAGCTGAATGTCCACTTTATATGCTGTATTGCCGCTTTCACTTACTTTAAATATCCAGTTGCCACCTGTTTGCTGATAGAATCCTCCCTTGGCCACCTGAACGGCTTCCACTTCATCACTGAAAGCCAATCGTATCTGCAATGTTTGCCCCCTGCGAATGCCTTTCGGAATTTCATCGGCAAATTCCATATCTACCTGGAAACGTCCGTTTGTAACCTGGGTGTACACTTTTTTAACTATGAGTTTGTAATCTTTATTGGCAAAAGTGAACCCTCCATATAATCCTGTGATAATTCTTGAAATATAATGCTCATCAATATCTACCCTTACTTTAAAGCCTCTCAATACATCAATCTGTCCAAGACGTTCTCCTTTATTTTTTGATTGGCCGATCTCTGCATCCAATGATGTCAGTTGGCCATCTACCGGCGCCCTTACGATCAGGTCCCCGACCTTTTTACGCATTACATTCAATGCATTCTGTGATCCATGATAAGATTGCTTCGCCTGCGACAATTGCTGAAGATTGGAAACAGAATCCTGGTTCATGATCTGCTCCGATAATTTTTTCTTCTCTAACAGGTAGTAGTAATTATTTTCCGACTGCCTGAATTCCTGCAACCCTATTACTTTTTGATCATAAAGGCTTTTATTAAGCTTATATACCCGTTCAGCTTCCTTTAATTGGCTGGCTGCATCCGTCAGCTGGTTTAGCCGGTTGACGGTATTTTGCTGGGCTGCATTCTGGGATATCTGCATTTGGGTAAGCAGGTTGTAAACGGATGTCTCCTGATTAACGAGACTTAGTTCAAGGTCAGTATTTGACATACGGAGGATAGGCTCCCCTTTTTTCATAACGGCTCCGTCTTCCACATACTTTTCTTCTACCCGGCCGCCTTCTATGGCATCTAGGTAAATAGTAGTGATAGGAAGTACTATCCCGTTTACAGGTATGGTTTCCTGGAAAGGTCCTTTTTTTACTTCGCTGACAGTGATCCTTTCAGTATCTACATTCAACCGGCTTTTGCCGGAAGTAAGATAGTAACTTGCCCCTGCTAATAAAACAATACCCGCAACCGCTGCGATAGTCAATATCCGTTTCTTGTTCCACCTTTTTTGTGCAATGACTCTGTCCATGTTAGCTTTTCGTTTTATAACCGGTCTCCGTCAGACGATCTCTTGTTGTTCTGTGTCACAGGTATTCTGAAAACCGGTAGTCCGGTTTCTGTATAGTTACAAATATGCCAGTTCCGGAAAATTTTGGTTAGCAGATAGTTAAGTACTACGAGCTCTACGAACCCGTTCGTTAGCGATACACAAACTGTCCGGTTTTGATACACTCTCTTTGCTGGTACATTTTTTAAAAAATTAGTTGCCACCACTTTGTAATTATGGTATAATTGCAGCAGGCTGTAACAAGCAACAAGGAATTGCCAAAAGTTCCAGAAATCTTTTATGGCTAATTACAAATAAGATATTGCTTTATTATTTAAAATGAACCTCCGGAACGCCTCAATACTGATCATAGATGACGACACTGACGTACTGACAGCAGTCAGGTTATTATTGAAAACGGAAGTAAAAGAAGTTGTGACTGAAAAAAACCCGGAGAATATCCGCTGGCATCTATCCAAAGATGCTTATGATGTTATTTTGCTGGACATGAACTTTACCAGTTCCATTAATACCGGTAATGAAGGCATATTCTGGCTGAAAGAAATCAAAAAGGTCAAACCAGACATATCGGTCATTATGATAACCGCTTATGGTGATATTGACCTGGCTGTCCGTTCTTTAAAAGAAGGTGCGGCAGACTTCGTGGTAAAACCATGGCATAATGAAAAGCTGCTTACTACGATCAAAGAGACGCTGAAAAGAAAAAGCAATAAGACAAGCATCACTCCCTTTGACACCTCAGACAGTATCATCGGAAAAGAACTGCTCGGAGAATCTGAAGTGATGCAGGAGATATTTTATAAAATAGAAAAAATTGCTCCCACTGACGCCAATATTCTGATACTCGGCGAAAATGGCACAGGTAAGGATCTTATCGCCAAAGCCATCCACCAGCAATCCTTACGAAAGGATCATCCTTTTGTAAAAGTGGATGTAGGTGCATTGACAGAAAGTTTATTTGAAAGCGAATTATTCGGTCATAAAAAAGGAGCATTCACCGATGCAAGAGAAGACCGGCCAGGCCGGTTCGAAGCAGCTAACAAGGGAACACTCTTTCTGGATGAAATAGGAAATATTCCGTTGCACCTGCAGGCAAAGCTGCTGAGTGTTTTGCAAAATCGCCAGGTGATACGGCTGGGGACCAATGAACCGGTACCCATTGATATACGCCTGATATGCGCCACGAATGTTGCCTTAAGTGATCTTGCCAATGAAAGCCGGTTTCGCAAGGATCTTATTTACCGTATCAACACGGTCGAGATCATTGTCCCCCCACTTCGTAAAAGAGGGAATGATATCATTCAACTGGCAAGGCATTTCGCCAAAATATATAGTAATAAATACATGAAGCCTGTTCCTGAGTTTGACACAAAGGCGATGGAGAAACTGATGAACTATCATTATCCCGGTAATGTGCGTGAACTGCAGTACATCATAGAGCGGGCAGTGATCATGGCGGATGAACCTTTATTGCAGTCAAACGATCTGATCTTTTCCCCTATTGAGACAGCACTTACTGCAGAAACAGAACAAGCCGAAACAAAACTCAGCGCCGTAGAGAAAAACACTATTTTGAAAGTGATCGAAAAACATAACGGCAATATCACAAAAGCTGCCCGTGAGCTTGGCCTTACGAGAACCGCATTATACAGAAGACTTAGTAAATATGACATTTAAAAGATATGAATGGAGAATAATAGTAAGAGTGTTCCTATTGTTTGTAACACTTTGCGTCGCCTCTTTTCTTCTTGTAAAAGGTTTATATGTTTATTTGCTGCTGGCAGTACCTGTCATCATTTACCAGGTGATAGAATTCTATCATTTTCAGAAAAAGGCGCATGATGAGCTGGAGCAATTTGTTGAATCTGTTCACTACCGGGACTTCTCCAGGTATTTTGATGTTAAACATGCGCCTGCCGATCTGCAACCGCTACGTAAAGGTTTTAACGAGATCAACAGCACGTTCAAAGTGATCAGCCGGGAAAAAGAGACCCAGTACCAGTATTTACAGAAAATACTTGAATTGGTCGATACCGGGATCCTTTCATACGATGAACAAAACGGGGAGATAGTCTGGATGAATGAATCACTGAAAAAAATGTTACAAGTACCTTACCTGAAAACTATCCATTCCCTCGAGAAAAGAGATGCAGAACTGTCCAAAGAGATCATTGCATTAAAACCCGGGGAAAGCAAGATCACCACAGCACATCTTGAAAAAACCCCGTTCAAGGTGTTGTTATCTGCTACGGCTTTTCAGACAGAAGGAAAGGTCTATAAACTGATCGCCTTTCAGAATGTGAATGAAGCACTGGACGAAACTGAATCAAAAGCATGGCAGAAACTATTGAGTGTACTTACGCATGAGATCATGAATTCAGTTGCGCCGATCTCGTCACTGGCTGAAACACTCAAACACCGGCTGCAGCAATCGGTCACTGCATTAAATAATGATTCGGGCTCAGTGGATGATCTTGAAATAGGTATTGAAACGATCAAGCGAAGAAGTGAGGGCCTATTAAAGTTTGCAGAAACTTACCGCAACCTGAACAGGATCACAACGCCCAATCTGAAAAAAGTATATGTCCGGGACATTTTCGAAAACCTGCTCCGGTTAATGCAGCCGACACTGGAACAAAAGAATATTGAACTCGAAACTATCCTGAAAGACACCGACCTGACCGTCGAAGCAGACATCAATCTTCTTGAACAGGTAATGATCAACCTTACCGTCAATGCCATAGAAGCAGTAAAGGATAAATCCCAGCCACGCATTGTCATGACCGGTTATGTGGCCAACAACAGAAGAACGGTGATCAAAGTAGCTGATAATGGCAATGGAATGCCCCCTGAATTATTAGATAAAATATTCATTCCCTTCTTCAGCACAAAAAAAAGTGGCAGTGGTATCGGCCTCAGTCTTTGCAAACAGATCATGATGCTGCACAAGGGAAATATCCAGGTACAATCAGTAGAAGGAGAAGGAACAGCGTTCCTGCTTATTTTTTAATATCTGCCTGCTGACCTTTACCGACCCTCCTTCAATACGCTGTACTCAAGTTTTTTGATAACAGCACCTTCCGCAGATTGAATAGTTATCTTGGTAAAAGGGGCATGGGGAAAGAATAGTTGTGTCATTACCGTCAGGCCATCATCAGCAAATAATTCCGCTGAACTTACATCGATCACCAATGTCATATCCATCTTTGAAGACGAAGAGAACCGCGGAGCAGTATGTATAGCAGCAAACTCCTGGTGAAAACCAACATTTCCTGATCGTGTTCTGTCAATAAAATACCGGTTATTCTTTCCGTCATATCCTATCACCAACTCATTTCCTGCTTCATTTAAAAGGGTAATAGAAAAGTCCTTTACCTGATCCATGGCGAGATCAAGGAGGCATGGAAATTTCACCGGTCCGGTATTTGGGGCAAGATGGAAAGGCTTCCCCAGGAAAATATTATTCCTGATAAATGGTTTTGACCGGATCGCAGATAATTCTTTGACAGGTTGTGAAGCAATCAACATATCATTACCGGTATTTTTTATTTTCAATTCTCTTGGCAAGGTTGCTGCACTCCTCCATGATTCTGTCGGAACAATATTGGCATACATCCAGTTGCTCATCCATCCTAAAAATATTTTACGATTACCTGTACCGGACCAGGTGATACCGGCATAATCATCGGGACCATAATCTAACCACTTCGTTTCTGTATTATAAGGTGAAAAATTTTTCCCGTCGAAATCTCCGATAAAATACTGCGTGGCAGATCCTTTGTTCGGTCCTCCCGGGTTCAGGCTTACAACCAATACCCATAGAGCCCTGCCATCATAATCAAGAGAAAACAGATCCGGACATTCCCATACTCCACCGTGTGCACCTGCGGATTCTCCAAACTCACTTTCTTTGCTCCATTTCTTTAAGTCGGGTGAAGAATAAAAAAAGATCCTGTCAGCCACTGCCAGTGACATGATCCATTTTTTAGTGGGCTGATGCCACATGACCTTTGGGTCCCTGAAATCACGGATACCTGGGTTTTGCAATACAGGATTTCCATCGTACTTACTCCATGTTTTGCCATCATCAAGACTGTAAGCCAGGCTTTGATTTTGAAAATCATTTTTGCCAGCCTTCTCTGCTTTTTCATCATGTTGGGTAAATATGGCCACTAATGGCACCTGTCCTTTGCTTCCGAAACCTGAAGTGTTATTGATATCGACAACAGCACTACCCGAAAAAATTGTTCCCAGGCTATCAGGATAGATAGCAATAGGCTGGTGCTCCCAATGGATCAGGTTGCGGCTGGTAGCATGTCCCCAATGCATGGGTCCCCATACTGAACTATAAGGATGATACTGATAGAATAAGTGGTAGGTCCCTTTGTAATACACCATTCCGTTAGGATCATTCATCCAATGAGCTTTGGGGGAGAAATGAATCCGGGGGCGGTACAAAGAATCATGACTACCCGTAGTATGCTGGGCAGCTACCTGTATATTCAGTAGCAGAACCCGGAAGAGAATGACAGCTACTATGAATGCACTTTTCATACTATTTCGCTTTAAAATAAAAAAGGTCCTGATTTCTCAGGACCTCTGCTGGTACCGGGGAGCAGACTTGAACTGCCGACCTCAGGGTTATGAATCCTGTGCTCTAACCAGCTGAGCTACCCCGGCTACTATTTTTCCCGTTTTAAAGCGGGCAGCAAAGATATGAGATTTCAGTCTTTTTTATAGCTAAGAATTGAGTAAATGTCCGAGCCGTTTTGCCACTTTTTCAGGGTCCGGAAGCACTGCTTTTTCGAGTCCGGCGTTCATAGGAATGGCCGGAACATTCAAAGCGCCTAAAACCTCTACCGGGGCGTCAAGAAATGAAAAGCAATTCTTTGATATCCTGCCTGCCAGGGCCTCAGCAAAAGAATTGTTTTGCTGTTCTTCAGTCAGCACCAGGCATTTGCCGTGCAGCTTCACCCGCTCATATATCATCGATTCATCCAATGGATACAAGGTACGCAGGTCAATGATCTCAACCTGCCGTTCAAATTTCCCGGCGGCGGCCTTAGCCCAGTACACACCCATTCCATAGGTAATGACCGCACAACTTTCACCGCTGTTGATCTTTTTTTCGTCGGCACTCAAAACAATATTTGCTTTACCCAATGGCAAAATATAATCTTTCGAAGGCTCAATTGTTCTGGCTTCTTCTGTTCCTGGCACTTTACTCCAGTAAAGCCCTTTGTGCTCCAGTATCACAACAGGATTGGGGTCATAAAATGCAGCCTTCATCAAGCCCTTCATGTCTGCCGCATTAGAAGGATAAACAACTTTGATTCCTTTAATGGAAAGCAATGTTGTTTCCACGCAACCGCTATGATAAGGACCGCCGCCGCCATAAGCTCCAACAGGGACACGTAATATCATAGAAACAGGAAATTTACCACAGCTCAGGTAACATGATTTTGACACTTCACTTACCAATTGATTGAAGCCCGGATAAACATAATCCCCGAACTGCACTTCAACGATCGGTTTTATACCTACAGCACTCATACCTACGGTGGAACCAACAATATAAGCTTCCTGTATCGCCGTATTAAAAACACGGTGCTCACCAAACTTATCAGCCAATGTAGCCGCTTCACGAAATACCCCGCCTAATCTTTTGCCCACATCCTGTCCGTATAAAACGGACTCCGGGTGTTTCTCCATCAATTCACGTATAGCAAATAATGCAGCATCCACCATCATTATTTTTTCTGCGCCCTTTGGATTTCTTTCTCCTTTTTCTTCTGTAACCGGCGTGGGAGCAAATATGTTATCTGATACAGTTGACGGATCGGGTTCAGGGCTTGCGATTGCCCTGGCAAAATCATCGGCGACGATCGTGGTCGCTTCTTTTTCTATTTTTTGCAGCTCCCCTTCAGGTATTCCTTTATCCAATAATTTTTTTCTGAGTTTCGGGATCGGATCATGCTGCTGATGTTTTGACCAGTCCTCATTCGTTCTGTAAAACTCTTTTCTTACACCGCTGGTATGATGACCCAATAGCGGAACCTGCGCATGAACGAGATAAGGTCTTCTTTCCTTTCTTACAACGTCGCAGACATATTTCATCACATCATACGAAGCCTCAAAGTCACTTCCATCTACCTGTATCCTGCCCATCCCTTTAAATCCTGCTGCAAATTCAAACACATCCATCGCCCTTGCTTCGCCTGCCGTCACACTGATGCCCCAGTTATTATCCTGTACCAGGTAAATAACCGGCAATTGTTTTAATACAGCAAACTGAAAAGCTTCGCTTACTTCTCCTTCAGTAACACTGGCATCGCCCAGCGAACAGATAACAATAGGTAATTGCCCTTCACTACCTCTTCGTAATAACAGCGAATTGATCTTTTCCAGGTACCGGATTCCCTGTGCTATTCCCGTGGTAGGTATGGCCTGCATGCCGGTAGCACTGCTCTGGTGAATGATACCTGGCTTATCATTGCCTGTATAATTCGGATGGGAATAATATTCCCGTCCACCGGTAAAAATATCATTGCCTTTAGCAAGCAGCTGAAGCATCAGTTCATAAGGAGTAAATCCTAAACCCAGCAATAAACTTTCATCGCGGTAATAAGGGCTGACATAATCCTGGGTCTGCAATTGAAAAGCGGTGGCTAACTGGACCGCTTCATGACCTCTCGAGGTAGAATGAACGTATTTACAGACAGAACGGTTGGCCTCATAAGTTTCAGCCATCACTTTTGCCTGGCTCATCAGGCGGTAGGCTTTTAATAGAAGGTTATTATCAATCATGCAGGCAATCAAAAAGCAAATTTATTGTTTCGGGCTTCTCAAAAGACCGAAGCCTGATATTTCTTTATGAAGCTTTATCAAGACATACCGGACCCGTTCAAAACCCGGATGACATAATTTCTTTACATCGCTGTAGTAAAAAAGCCATCCGTCTAAGTGGATGGCCTTTGTCCGCAGTCAGTATTGGTACTCTTATGTGAAACGTTCTTTATTATTTTACCTCAAGCGTGAACATACTGTCGTCTTCAATGAACCCTTCCAGTTCATCGCCTACTACTACTTCCCCCACCCCTGCCGGTGTGCCTGTAAAGATCACATCACCTATGTTTACAGAAAAGTAATTGGAAATATAGGCTACGATCTCATCAAAACTGTGTATCATATTAGCAGAATTGCCCTGTTGCACCAGCTCTTTATTTTTATAAAGGCAAAAATTGAGATCCTTTTTATTTTTTATACTGGTAAAAGGGACCCATTTGCCTATGACGGCAGAGTTGTCCCATGCCTTTGCCTTTTCCCAGGGCAACCCTTTTGCTTTTAATTCATTCTGAATATCCCTGGCGGTAAAATCTATACCAACGGTTACGGCATCATAATACTTGCTGGCAAATTTCTCCTGTATATACTTTCCGTTCTTACTGATACGAAGCACCAGTTCACATTCATAATGCAATTCATTCGTAAACTCGGGGTAATAGAAAGGAGTATGAGGCTGCAGCATAGCGCTTTTCGGCTTCATAAAAATGACAGGTTCATCGGGAACCTCGTTGCCTAATTCCTGGGCATGCGCTGCATAGTTACGGCCGACACAAAAAATCTTCATGACAGTGGTGGTTAATTGTTAAATACATCGGATACAATTACGACAAGGACTGTTCATCCCATATATTCAGGTAATCAATATGTCAATTGGATTTAAACTCCCGGGTGTTTCCGGTGGTTGGGGTCAGAGATGCTAAAGTAAGTAATCAATCTGATTTCTCATAAAGAAAAGTCCTTATTATTTATCCAGTTCATGGCAGCCGTTATTCCCTGAGTAGCAAAGATTTCTATTACCTCCACCGATTTTTCTATTTTCAGTTTTACCAGGGGTTCTTCTTCCTTTCTCCATTTGCCCAGTACATACTCAGACTGCATTCCTTTCGGATAATCATTGCCGATACCAAACCGGAGCCGTGGGTATTCTGTTGTTCCCAGTAACTCGTGAAGGCTCTTCAACCCATTGTGACCAGCATCGCTACCACCGGGTCGCAGCCGCAGTTTGTTCAATGGCAAAGCCAGTTCATCCACGACTACCAAGATATTTTCCAGGATGATCTTCTCTTTATCCATCCAATACTTAACTGCTTTACCGCTAAGGTTCATATAAGTGGTAGGACATACACAAACAAATGCTTTGCCCTTCCATTTTATATCTGCTACATAAGCCAGCCTGTCATTACGAAAAGCTCCGCCATGCTTCATGACAAAAGCACTTACCACATCAAAGCCGATATTATGCCTTGTATGCGCATATTCATTGCCAATATTTCCCAGGCCAGCTATTAAAAACTTCATAACTCAAATTAGCGGCTTATCCGTATATAAAAAAACCCGCATCAGCGATACGGGTTTGTATATCATTTTTGAACAGCTTATTTCTTTGCTTTTGCAGCAGCAGGGGCTGCAGCAGCGGCGGCGGGGGCTGCAGCAGCAGCGGCAGGAGCAGCAGCGCCGGCAGCGGGGGCTGCGGTTGCTTCTTCCTGTTTCAATTGCCTTGTCAATACTACTGAAGCAATAGGAATACGGGGCGAGTTCAGTATTTCGTAGTTGTCTACTTTTACATCTTCTACCCGGATATTTCCGTTCAGTTCAAGATTGTCAATACTTACTTCGATCTGCTCTTTGAGGTATTTCGGGTAAGTTTTTACCTTCAGCGATTTCATTTTGGTGATCAGCTTACCACCATCCTTAACCCCTTTGGAGGTGCCTACAAATTTCAGGGGAATATCAGCAACCACTTTTTTATCTTCCACCAGTTCCAGCAGGTCAATATGGATCAAAGCGTCATCCACTTTGTCAAACTGCAGGTCTTTCATGATGGTCCTGTAAGTAGTGTCTCCCACTTTTACTTCTGCAACCTGGAAACTTGGCGTGTAAACTAAATTTTTGAAAGCCGCAGCAGGAGCATAAAAATTGATCTCCTTTGCACCCCCATAAATTACACCAGGCACCAGTTCCTGAGAGCGGAGTTGGCGGGTGGCGGTCTTCCCGAATCCGGTCCTCAGTTGTCCTTCGATTGTAATTGTTTTCATTGTTATGTTATTTAAAAAATTTACTTCTTTAAAGCCCCGGCCTGCGGTTCGAATGAATGAACAGGCTGGTGATACTTTTGTTTTCAAAGGCATTCCGTATGGCTACGGCAAACAATTCTGCTACAGATATCACTTTGATCTTGGGGGTTTCCTTCTTCAACGGTATGGTATCACATACTACCAACTCCTCCAGCACACTGTTCTCAATGTTCTCATAAGCCTTTCCGCTCAATACGGGATGGGTGATCAAAGCCCTCACGCTCCGGGCGCCTTTTTCTTTTAAAAGAGCTGCACTTTTTGCCAGTGTTCCCCCGGTATCGCAGATATCATCAATGATAACGATATCTTTTCCTGTAACATCCCCTATCACCACCATGCTGGCGATCTCATTGGCCCGTTTCCGGTGCTTGTCACAGATCACCATTTCTGCATTGAAATAACTGGCAATTTCCCTGATGCGGTTGGTTGCTCCCACATCGGGGGCCGCAAAGGTAAGGTTTTCAAGCTTCAGATTCTCTATATAAGGGATAAAAACTGCATGGCTGTCAAGATGGTCGACCGGGATGTCAAAATAGCCCTGTATCTGCGGAGCGTGAAGATCCATGGTGATTACCCTGTCAGCACCAGCTGCGACTAACATATTGGCAACCAGCTTACTGCCAATTGCCACACGTGGACGATCTTTTCTATCCTGGCGGGCATAGCCATAATAGGGAATAACGGCAATTACTTTGTAGGCTGAAGCACGGCGGGCAGCGTCAATCATCAGCAGGAGTTCCATAAAGTTTTCTGCGGGTGCAAAAGTGCTCTGAACCAGGAAAACATAATCGCCCCTGACGCTTTCAAGAAAAATGGGAGAAATTTCGCCGTCGCTGAATCGCTGGATATTGACCTTTCCGGGTTGTGTGCCGTATCGCTTGCAAATCTGTTCAGTCAGCTTCTGTGAACCGGTCCCGGAGAAAATTTTGGCTGAATGCATAGCTGGTAATATGTGCCAAAGGCGTTCCTTTGGAGCGGCGAAGATATTAATATCACCGCAATCAGCCCGCTATGCAGGAAATTTAGTTGCGCCCTTTTAGCGGAGTACCACAGCCGTAGAAACCTGCACCGGCAGTGTCTGCTGTTTGGCAGGCGCCGTGGTCTTTTTGGCCAGCTTTATACCGCTTGATTTGCAACTATAAAAAAGTGAGGAACAGATAAAGATCGAGAAGAATAATACTACTATATACATCACAGCGAAGAAAAGGATCGGGTGTAGTGCGCCCATAGAGGTAACAGATCTGTTTTTCATAGAGTGTGTGTTTTTTAGTTTTTCAGTAGTTATTGGATATTGTCAGGTCGTTCAGGCCAACACGATAACCGGATTATTGTGTTGATGGCATAAAAATATTCGCTAAACTTGAGGGATGCAAGAGCACAAGTACTCAATAAAGGAGTGGGCAAAGGACGACAGGCCCCGGGAAAAACTACTTGCCAAAGGTGCAGAAAACCTCAGCAACTCAGAGCTGGTAGCCATCCTCATCCATAACGGAACAAAAGAAAAAACGGCCGTTGACCTGGCCAAAGAGGTCCTGCGACTTGGAAAAGACAACCTGGGCGAACTCGGGAAACTGACAGTAAAGGAGCTCATGAAAATCAAGGGTATTGGTGAGGCAAAAGCCATTACTATCACTGCCGCATTAGAGCTCGGACGCCGGCGGCAGGCAAGTTCTCCACTCGAAAGAACGACCGTCGCTTCCAGTAGTGATATTGCCCAATACCTTCAAACAGTGCTTAAAGACTATCGGCATGAGGTTTTTGGTGTGTTGTTCCTCAACAGGGCCAATAAGATCAGGCATTTTGAAATAGTGAGTGAAGGCGGGATAACCGGTACAGTAGCCGACCCCAGGATCATTCTTCGGAAAGCACTGGAAGAAGATGCTGTCAGTATTATCCTATGCCACAATCACCCCTCAGG
>JAEUVK010000031.1 GCA_016787135.1 Chitinophagaceae bacterium
ACAGTTACAAATAGCAACAATAAAAGTAAAATTCGTTTCATTTAAACAGTTTTACAGGTACGGTTATTTGTTCTTTTTATTCTTATCATTCACCATGTCAAGACGCAATGAGAATACATGGGTAAATAACGGATTTGATTGATTGGCAAGGTTGGTAAAAGCATAATCAATGGTCACATTCTGTATCTTGAACCCTGCCCCGGCACTTGGCTGGTATATCCAGACCTTTTTCTGGTTCAGCGTATCCCCATCGGCCAATGCCTTCTGAAAATTATTGATTCCTGCCCGGAGAAAAAATACGCTGTTCACATTCAGCTCAAGCCCCAGTTTAGGGTCAGCACTTACAGGATCAGCGCTGATGATGGTGTTCCTTTTGCCATCAAAGGTGAGGTCAACATTTGCTTCCGCCAGCAGACTGGTGGTTTTTCCTAATTTAAAATCACGGGCAATGCCCAAAACAAGCCTCGGCGCAGTCAACTCTGTTGACTTGACAGGGATCTCATTATTGGTCAGGTATAAAACTTCTTTTTCTTTTTCTGTAAAATTGAATGACCAGGCGTTGAATGTCGTAGTGATATCACGACCAGTGATACCAAACCGCCATTTATCCTGAATAATCTGTACTCCTGCATCTACACCAAAGCCCCATGCTTTGGCAAATTTGCCTACGCTGCGGTGAATGATCTTTGCGTTCACACCAAAATGAATATTCTTCTTATCACTCTCTTTCAATTTTTGGGCAAAAGAAAGAAGAAAAGCATAGTCTGCAGATGAAAAAGCCTGGATGTTATTGTAGTTAATGGATCCATCGGGCTCCACGAGGAATAACGTATTCATGATATCATCTACCGCGAAACGCAAACCGGTGATGGCAAAAGTTCTTTTGCCGTTGGAACCAGGAATTGCAAGGCTGGCATAATCATATTTACCGATCCCGGCAAAATACTCCGCATGCATGAGGTTAAGCTGCGGATGATCTTTTACTCCTACCAAACCTGCAGGGTTCCAATAACCTGCCGTACCATCATTGACCGATGCGATCTGAGCGCCGCCCATGGCAAGACCACGGCCGCCTGCGCCGATATTGAGAAATTCGTTTGAATACTTACGGAATTGTGCAGTGGCGGATATGGAAACGACAATTACGCATAGGGTGAGGTATAGGCGGAGTAATTTCATTCGGATAATTTTCTTATAAGCAATTAACAAGTTTGTTTTCTATAGATACGAACGGCTTGTAAAAATAGTCTAAGACCTCCTAAAATCATAGTTTTACTAAGGGAAAAGACTATCGCCTGAAAACGAATAGCTTAGAAAAATATTGCACTAAAACACACCCTTTATTTTTATCCCTTAGTTTTGCCGCAAAATCTTGATATAAGGCAATGAATCTCATTGAAGAATTACGCTGGCGGGGAATGATCCAGGACATTATGCCCGGGACTGAAGAGCAATTACTGAAAGAAATGACAAGTGGTTATATCGGTTTCGACCCGACCGCCGATAGCCTGCATATTGGCAGCCTTGTCCCGATCTTACTATTGGTGTATTTCCAAAAAGCAGGCCATAAGCCTATCGCACTGGTGGGTGGTGCTACGGGTATGGTCGGTGACCCGAGCGGTAAAAGTGAAGAAAGAAATTTACTTAGCGAAGAAGTGTTACAGAAAAACGTAGCGGGGGTGAAAGCACAGCTTGAAAAGTTTCTTGACTTCAACCCTTCTCTCCCGAATGCGGCAGAAATGGCAAACAACTACGACTGGTTTAAGAATATTTCATTCATAGATTTTCTGAGGGATGCCGGCAAGCATATCACGGTGAATTACATGATGGCCAAAGACAGTGTAAAGAAGAGAATTGAAGGTGAAACCGGGATCAGCTATACAGAATTTGCTTATCAGTTAATGCAGGGCTACGACTTTTATTGGCTATATCAGCATAAGAATTGCAAACTGCAAATGGGTGGAAGTGATCAGTGGGGAAATATGACAACGGGTACTGAGCTTATTCGTCGTAAATGTGGCGGGGAAGCATTTGTTTTTACCAATCCGCTTATTACAAAAGCTGACGGCGGTAAGTTTGGCAAAACAGAAAGTGGTAATGTGTGGCTTAACCCGAACCGAACTACACCTTACCAATTTTACCAGTTCTGGCTAAATGCAAGTGATACCGATGCAGAAAAATGGATCAGGATATTCACCTTCCTTTCCAGGGACGCCATTCAGATGCTTATCCATGAACATAAAATGGACCCATCGGCAAGAGTATTGCAAAAAACATTGGCCCAGGAAATCACAGTATTTGTTCATGGAAAAGAAGAGTACGAAAAAGCTGTAGAAACAACGCAGAAGCTATTTGCTAACCAGAATGCCCCTGCAGAATCGCTAAGCGTAGAAGACCTCGAAGGAATGGAGGGAGTTGTAAAAAGTCGTTTTGCCAGAGAAAAAATAGCCGCCGGTATTGATATCGTTTCCTTTCTGGCTGAAACGGGAATATTGCCGAGTAAAGGAGAGGCCAGAAAAATGGTGCAAGGTGGCGGCATAAGCATTAACCGGAGAAAAGTGGATACTATTCAATCAGCAATAGATACTTCATTTCTGCTGCATAATAAATACCTGTTGGTACAAAAAGGCAAAAAGAACTACTACCTGGTAGAAGCTGTCTGATCTTATTAAGGAAACCGGCTTTTATGAAGAAAGTCTATTTCATAAGCGGGCTTGGCGCTGACAAAAGAGTATTTTCCTTTCTGGATCTCTCTTTTTGCGAACCTGTTTTTATTGAATGGATCACTCCCCTGAAAAATGAGTCTCTGGAAAGTTACGCAAGACGGTTGCTCGATACGATCCCCGAAAAACACCCGGTTGTTGTAGGTGTTTCTTTTGGTGGCATGCTTGCCACTGAAATGGCAAAAGCTGACCCTGAGTTAAAAGCTGTAATTATCGCCAGCAATAAATCGGCTAAAGAATTCCCGGGATACCTTCGTGCATCAAAATACTTCCCTGTTTACAGATGGCTGCCGAATAACATGCTGAAAAAATCAGCCTATGCTTTCAAATGGGTATTAGGAAAGAATGAAAAAGCACAGAAAAGGATCATACTCGATATCATCAGGGAAACAGATATGGGTTTTGTGAAATGGGCAATTAACGCTATTCTCTACTGGAACAATACAGAAATACCCGAAAACATAACGCATATCCATGGTACGGGGGATAAACTCTTACCTTATAAATTTGTGAAAGCGGATTATACGATCCCGAATGGCCGGCATGTATTGCCTCTTGATCACCCTATTGAAATATCACAAATACTCAAATCGGTAATTACCTGACCTGGTCATTGCTTAATAACCTTCCACATTTCATCCGCTACTAACTGGTTGCCTTTGGCATTCAGGTGCACCCTGTCAGAAGTAAGAATACCACGGTCTTTATTCTCACTATTATTCTTTAAATTATAGTGAAGAAAAGCTTTACGCAGATCCGCTAACGGTAAACTATTCTTAGCCGCAATGCTGCGGATGATATTGCTGTATTGGTTCATATCCCCATCCTGCGGATTGCTGAAATCGGTCTTCTCACCTATCACGGCCGGTGTACACAAAATGATCTTTATATTCTTTGCTTTTAATTTATTGATGATCGCCTGGTAAAACTTTTCAAACTTATCTGCATCGGTGCCTGTCCCGGCAGATGTTTTATGCCACACATCATTCACCCCGATATAAATGATCACCATATCCGGGTTCTTTGCCAGCACATCATCTTCCATCCGCAGGTAAAGGTCATATATCTTATTGCCGCCAATACCTGCCCCGATAAATTCATATTTATCAGAAAATCCTTCCTTTTTACTCATGCTGTCAATACGGGCAATATAACCACCCGGCTGCATACCCGCCTGTGTGATCGAGTCACCAAAAAAGATGATCTTTGTTTTTTTCTGTGGCATAAATGCAAACGAAATAACAAGAAGTGGAAAAAGAAGTCTTTTCATACCTGCAATTTCCATCTAAGGTACAGAAACAGCCACTTTTGAATTTTGTCTTTTAACCTCCTATTCCACATCTACCTGCTTCTTCACTACAGCGCCGTCGCTGGCTTCAGGCAAAAATTTTCTTTCTTTTATTAAATACCCGTTCCCTTTTTCACAAAAATGAACTTTCAGGTTTTCGAGGCTGATCGGGTTACCATCGGGAATATCCGCAATATTAGAATGAAGTATCTCATGGCCATCAATAATAACAACCAGTCCACTGCCGATCGCTTCCATCTTATTCCCTTCTGTGATCAGCATACCGGTATCCTCTCCCAACCCGATACCGATACAAGATGGGTTGGCAGCTAC
>JAEUVK010000037.1 GCA_016787135.1 Chitinophagaceae bacterium
TCGGGTTGGCCTTCATCATCTGGTGCAGGATTCCCGTTTCTGTAGCGACAATGTACTCCTGCGCAGGATCTGTTTGTGTGTATTTCAATAAACCCGTGGTTGAACCGATATAATCAGCGATACGCAGTATCGGTTCTTCACATTCAGGGTGTGCAATGAGTTTGGCGTTTGGATGCCTTACTTTCAGTTTGGTGATCTTTTCCAGGCTGAATATTTCATGTACCATGCAGGCGCCGTTCCACAACACCATATCCCTGCCTGTCACTTTATTAATATAAGCGCCGAGATTTTTATCAGGCGCAAAGATGATCTTCTGTTCTTTGGGAAAACTCTCCACGATGATCCTCGCATTACTGCTCGTTACGATCACATCGCTTAGCGCTTTGATACCGGCACTGCAGTTGATATAACTTACCACCATATGATCGGGATGCTGCTCTTTGAATTTTTTGAACAAGGGCGGCGGGCAACTGTCACTCAGTGAACATCCGGCCTTCAGGTCGGGTATCACTACTTTCTTCCCGGGGTTCAGGATCTTCGCTGTTTCCGCCATGAAGTGTACACCGGCAAACACGATCATATCCGCTTTGGTCTTTTCCGCCTGTTGCGCCAGTCCGAGACTATCGCCGATATAGTCCGCCACATCCTGGATGTCGGGCTCCTGGTAGTAGTGCGCCAGCAACACGGCATTCTTTTCCTTCTTCAACCGTTCGATAGCTGCAAACAGATCAAGCGTAGGATCCAGTTCGATATCGAGGAAACCTTTGGCATCAACTTCTTTTTTGGCGGCTTTTATTTTTTCGGCGAACATGGCTGACGTTTTTAAATCCTTTCAAACGGGGGAGCAATATTCCAACCCCCTCCGCAATTTTTCAAAACAATTTTTCTTCTATCCTTTTCTTTAGTTCTAATAATACTAATACATTTTTATAAAAAAGAGTGTATTATTATTACAGCTGTGAATTCGTGGATAATTAGCTTTTTATTGATTCTTCAAAATTACCAATTCACAGTAATTCACATTTTGAACAGGGAAATCCACATCCCCTGTTGGCGTCTGTACCGGATTTGAGTATTGCTGTTCACATTTTAATGGGATACCAATAACTGAAATTGATGAATAACTTTTATCGGCCCGGTTATGTGAACAGTGAAGGTATAAGTCGTCATCAATGAACCGCCGTCGTGTTTATTTTACCATCCGTTTTTCTTTGGGACCAAAAATGAAGTTTCATATTCACGTTTCACATGGGGTTATTCACACTAATTTATGTTTCTGCACAGACTTTAGTGAAAAAATAGTTGGCGGGCAGCGGGTTTACAGCCCGTACAGGTTATATTATAAAACAATATATGGCTGTAAAGGTTGGCAACCCTTTCGATTCTGATTAATTTTATCTCTTTAAAATAATCATATGTCTTTATTACGATCATTACTTGTTTCTTTATTGATAGTGATATCCTCTGCCACCATGGCCAACGAGGGTATGTGGCTGCCGCTGCTGCTCGAAAAGCTGAATGAAAAAGAGATGAAGGGACTGGGTATGAAGATCAGCACAAAGGATATCTATAATGTGAACAGCGGCAGTTTAAAAGACGCTATTGTCAGTTTTGGCGGTTTCTGCACCGGTGAAGTGATATCTTCCAAAGGCCTGGTGCTGACGAATCATCACTGCGGGCTGGATGCGATACAGACCCATTCAACGATCGGACACAACTATATACGGGATGGATTCTGGGCAATGAACTATGCGGAAGAGTTGCCTAATCCAAAGCTTTTTGTCACATTCATCATCCGTATCGAAGATGTGACAAAACAAATACTGAACGGGGTAACGCCTTCCATGACGGAAAGTGAAAGACAATCCATAGTAGATAAGAACATCAGTGAAACGAGGAGTAAAGCGAAGAAAGAGACTTACCAGGATGTATTTGTCAAAGCTTTTTTTGAAGCGAACCAGTATTATATGTTCATCACCGAAACCTATAAAGACGTAAGACTGGTAGGAGCGCCGCCTTCCTCTGTAGGCAACTTTGGACAGGACACCGACAACTGGATGTGGCCCCGGCATACCGGTGATTTCTCCATGTTCCGCATCTATGCCGGCAAGGATAATAAACCGGCGGAGTATTCTGCAGATAATGTGCCGTATGTTCCAAAAAGGTCTTTAGCCATTTCAATGGATGGCGTTAATGAAGGAGACTTCACGATGGTATTTGGTTTTCCCGGCAAGACGATGGAGTATATGCATAGTGAAGCGATCCGTCAAACAATGGAAGTGAATAACCCGGTGAAGATTGCTGTGCGGGACAAAGCTCTGGCAATAATGGATGGTTTCATGCGCAGGGATGAACAAATAAAGATACAGTACACCAAAAAATATGCATCCATATCCAATGCGTGGAAGAAATGGAGAGGAGAGATACCGGGATTGATCCGGACAGGCGCTGTTGAAAAGAGAAAAGCATACGAAGCTGAATTTCAGAAAAGGGTCAGCGCAAATATGGAATGGAAAACGAAATACGGGAACCTGCTGAAAGAACTGGAAGCAGCCTGGAAGGAGATAGAACCATTGGGAAAAGCAAGGGATTATTATACCGAGATCAACAGCAAGATCGAATTATTTACGATAGCCAGGAGGGTCAACGCATTACGGAACATAAAGAATAACGGGGGGAAGCATGAATATTCAGAAGGATTGACAAAATTGAAGGATACGCTTACTGAGCTGTATAGGAATTTCAACCCGGCTGTGGACAAGCAGTTGTTTGAAACACTGATCACGATGTATGTGAGCGACCAGGATAGTAAGATTGTTTCACCCGTGCTGATGGAATACTTAAAAACCGCAGGCAAGGATTTCAAAAAGCTGGCAGAAGAGCTGTATGGCGCGGCCGACTATACATCAGGCATAAAAATGATGACAGCGCTGGAACAGAACCCTGCTGAAATAATAGAAAGATCAAAGACCATCAAAGCCAGTCTCCTGTATGACGATATGCTCGCTACATATAATAAAGAAGTGGCCGCAAAGCTGAATGAAACACAGGGCCGCATCAACCAGCTGCAGCGAACGTATATGCAGGCGCAGATGGAAGTGATGAAAGAAAAGAAATTCTACCCGGATGCCAACAGTACGCTGCGGCTTACTTATGGTAATGTAAAAGGATATACTGCGAGAGATGGTGTGAAATATGATTTTTACTCTTATCTCGATGGCGTCATGGAAAAATACATACCCGGCGATTATGAATTTGATGTGCCTGAAAAGCTTCGATCACTATACCAGAACAAAGATTATGGCCAGTATGGAAAGAACGGAAAGATGCCGGTTTGTTTGGTAGCCACCAATCATACCACGGGCGGCAACTCCGGCAGCCCGGCCCTTGATGCGTACGGCAACCTGGTCGGCCTGAATTTTGACCGTGCCTGGGAGGGGGTGATGAGCGATATCAGTTATGACCCCTCCATCTGCAGGAATATCATGGTGGACATCCGCTATGTCCTGTTTATCATTGATAAATATGCCGGCGCCGGTCATTTGGTGAAGGAAATGAAACTGGTGAATCCGAAGAAGAAATAGCACAACCCCGAATACCGGAATTCAACGCCTGAAACCACAGAAAAACAGGCTATTTTGGCGGTTTTCCACAATTTGTTCATAACCCCAAATACCCTATTTTTGCCATCCGTTTTTTAAACCCTACATATATAATATGTCAGTTATCCAGAAGATACAGGAGAAGTATGCAAAACTCATGGCGATCATTATCGCTGTTGCCCTGATCATATTCGTCGTAATGCTTGCCTTTGAAAATGGTGGTAACCTTTTTCGCAGCATGAACACAACAACGGTCGGTAAGGTGAATGGAAAGTCAATAGACTATAATGACTTTTTGAAAAAGGTAGATCAGCAGGAAAACTATATGCAACAGCAGGGGTATGGCGCATCGGGCCCCATGCTGCAGCAGCAGGCAGTGGAAGCAGCCTGGAACCAGGAGATCAACCAGGTATTGCAAACAGCAGAGCTGAATAAGCTTGGCATTAAAGTAGGCAAAAAAGAAATGGGTGATATCCTGTATGGCGCTAATCCGCCGGATGACCTGAAAAGACAATTCACGGATTCGTCTGGATTTTACAACGCAAAGATGGCCAAAACACAGATAGACCAGGTATTGAAGAACAAGAGCGGTACCCCGGAACAAATAACAGCAAGAGAACAATTAATTGCTTACATCGCTTACCTGGAAAATAACCGGATGACAGAAAAGTATAATTCGCTGCTTGCTAACAGCGCTAATGTACCCAAATGGCTGATCGAAAAAGAGAATGCGGATAAAAGCCAGATGGCAAGGATAGCTGTTGTCAGGGATAGCTATGCGGCCAACACAGACAGCACCATCAAGATAAGCGACAAGGAAATAGAGGAGTACGTTAACAAGAACAAGGATGACTTCAAACAACAGGAAAGCCGCAGTATCTCTTATGTTGCGTTTAGTGCTTTACCCAGCGCTGCTGATAGTGCAGCTGCCATGGAAAAGATACTCACAGCGAAGGCAGAAATGGACAGCACAAAAGACATCCATAAATTCCTGGCATTGCAGGGTGTGCAGACCTATTATGACAGCTATATCAATGGCGGTAAGATCCAGATAGCGGTAAAAGATTCCATATTCAAACAACCGGTCGGCACGATATATGGCCCCTATATTGACGGCAATAACTATTCGATTGCCAAACTGATGGGTGTAAGACGTCAGCCCGATACGGTAGATGTTCGCCATATCCTTATTGCTACTGTACAACGTGATCCGCAAAGCGGGCAATCATACCCGGTAAGGGATTCGGCTTCCGCAAAGAGAATAATTGACAGTATCCAGACCGCTATCCGCAGCGGATCCAACTTTGATTCGGTATGTGTTAAGCTATCTGAAGATCAGGGCAGCAAGGACAAAGGCGGGAAATACGAAAAAGTAGAACCAGGAGGAATGGTGGCAGAGTTCAACGATTTCATTTTCGGGAACCCGGTCGGAACAAAAGGAGTGGTGAAAACAGAATTCGGTTATCACTACATAGAAATACTTTCACAGAAAGGTGGTTCTGCAGCCTATAAAGTAGCGTATGTTTCGAAACCGATCGAAGTAAGTACTGAAACAGAAAACAGGGCTGAAGAAGAAGCTAACCAGTTTGCGGCCGCCAGCCGAGATGCAAAATCCTTTGATGCCAATGCCGAAAAGCTGAAAGCAAAGGGGATCAATAAAAATGTCGCAACAGACATTACCCCGATGTCTTACCAGATACCCGGAGTAGGTGCCTCCAGGACGTTTATCAAAAACATTTATAAAGCAGACCGGGGTGATGTACTGGATCCCGAAAGAGTAGGCGATAATTTTGTTGTAGCAATAGTAACAGAGATTAACAAGGAAGGAACGCTGCCTGTCGGCAAAGCAAGGTTCCAGGTAGAATCCTTATTAAGGAATAAAAAGGTTGCTGAAAAACTGAAACAAAAATTAGGCGCTCCGGCTACACTTGAAGCTGCAGCGGCAGCACTTGGCAACAAGCCCATTGAGACCGTTGATAGCCTGCGCATGACAGGCGCCCAGACAAATAATCTTGCCAGCACACTTTCTTCGGAGCCCAAAGTGCTTGGCGCTGCATTCAATCCGGCAAACAAAGGGAAAATAGTCGTTGTGGATGGTGCTAATGGAATTTATGCGCTGAGGGTTGATAATATAATGGCCACCCCGGTTGCTGATGCCAATGTAGCTGAGCAAAGAAAATCAAGATACCAGCAGGCCAAACAGCAGGCTATGTACCGCAACCCGATACAGGCCATGCGTAATGCGGCTACGATCAAAGACAGAAGAAGCGACTTTTTCTAGATATATACGTACCGAAACCAACTGCCTTAACAGCCGTTTCTTCAAAAGAAGCGGCTGTTTCTTTTTGCCATTATAGTAAACAAGCGCTCCCGGTAATTGTTATTTTTGTAATTCGTTATATATTATGAATGACCCTATCATCAATAAAGTTGCGGAAAGCGGATTGATCACACTCGACCCGGAGAAGTATTATCCGAAAGGAGGAACAACCGTGTTTGACCTGAAGGATTTCCTTTTCATGGAACTGATCTTAAAAGAAAAGGATTACCGCGAAGCGTTGAAGAATCACGACTGGGAACAATACCGGGATAAGAATGTGGCGATCACCTGTACGGCCGATGCCGTCATTCCTGTCTGGGCCTATATGCTGGCCGCTTCTTACCTGCAACCCGTTGCCAGGGAAATAGTGATGGGAGACGAAAAGGAGTTGCATAAAACAGTATTCCTGAAAAATCTTTCTGCTATCGATGCGAATGAGTTCCTCGATAAAAGGGTGGTGATAAAGGGGTGTGGGGAAACACCGATCGCCGATTATGTATATATGGAGCTGACCAAACTCCTCCGGCCCGTCGCCAAAAGCATCATGTATGGCGAGCCCTGCAGCACTGTTCCTGTCTATAAGAAGAAGTAATTTTCCCTCCGCCCCAACAGACCGGCGCTCATACGGCTTTTGTATGGCGGATCTCTGTTATTGCGCCCGTTGTCTTTCTTCTTCCGAAGCGGTTGTTCTTCTTCTGGCTGCCTGTACTTTGGTATTACCAAAACGATAAGAGAAAGTAAGATTGGCCACCCTTGTTTCGCGGTAGGCGTGCCATTTCTCTATGTAATTATCATACGTAATAACGGCCTGCGGTAAATTGGTCCAGAAGATATCGGTGATATTGAAGCGCAGCGTGCCTTTATTTTTCAATATGCTTTTTTGCACACCCGCAGCCAACCCCCATTGCGGATCAAGTACCATGAAACCGTACTGGCCACCGGAGTTGAAATTGGCATTCAGTTCGGCTGTCCACCCTTTTTTAAAAGTAAATGTGTTATTTGTCCTTACGTCCATCGCAGGCTTTCCGTTATTCAATTGGGTAGTGCCGAGGCTTCCGTTAAAACGATTATAATAGATATTGCCATTGTTGATCATGTTCCACCATTTGGTGATGCGGACAGGGGCCGATATGCTTAATCCGTAATAATCGGATGATTCAAGATTGATCGGTATCTGCACCGTTACGTTCTCTGCAGAAGGAATATTCGGAAATATGTCCCGGAACTTACCGATAGCAATATTCTGGGCATTGGTGGTATGACTATAACCCAGCGTGAAGTTCAGGTTCTTCAGCGTGTAGCTCATTTCATAGGACCAGGTGAACTGGGGCAACAATCCCGGCCGGCCTGTAGCATAAGTGGTCACATCTATCAGAAATAAAAACGGGTTGAGTTGCGAATAACCAGGCCTGTCTATCCGGCGACTGACCGACAAACCCAGCGTCTGGTCTTCTTTTAATTTATAATTGAAGAAGGCGCTGGGGAAAAGTGCGAAATAGCTGGAATCAAACCGTACATGACCGATCTGTTGTTCGGTTTTTATGGTTGTATGTTCTCCCCGGAGCCCCGCCTGAAGGTCGAATTTTTTAAATTCTTTCCTGAAATTGATATAGCCTGCATTATTGTTCTCATGATACAGGAAATGATTGGTCTTGTTCATATCATTCTGAGGGGTGCCATTGCTGACATCAAAGAACTTTGCATCATTGTCGGAGGACACAAAACTGGTTTTCACACCCGCTTCCCACCGGGCGCCTTTTTTCAGGGGATTGACATAATCCACCTTTGCGGTTTTGAAGGTCAGCCTTCCATCCTGATCACCGTCTAGAATATAATCAGGCTGAAGCGGCGTGCCGTCTGTCTTGTAATAACTGGTAGCATTCCTGGAAAGAGAACCGGAATTATATACACCATAGTCCGCATCGGCCGTGATCTCTTTACCGGTGCTGTCAAATGTGTGTTTGAAATTTATATTTGCGACGATATTGTTTCCCTTATCATTGTTGGTAGCTAACGATTGAAAGGTGCTTACGGTATTTTTTTGCGGGTCGATCACATCTGAATGGTTTGAGCTGTTGCGGCGGTAACGGTTGAAATTTCCGTTCACGACAAAACCCAGGATGGTCTTCTTTGAAGGAAAATAATCCATACCAATACGGCTGGTGTTGGATGTAAACGGTGATTTGGAGTAATTATCTTTCAGGTCGCCGCCATTATAGATTCCGTTGGTATAGAAATTACGGTCAAGTATCAGGTGATTTAACCCTACGCGGTAAGCATAACTGTAATTACCAAAAATGTTGATCTTTTTATTACGGTAATTAAAAGTAGCGCCTGTATTGGCTTTTGGATAAATACCCTGTCCGTATCCGGCCGTGAATGTACCATTGATGCCAAGGCGTTGATCTTTCTTCATACGGATATCAATGATGCCGGAGTTACCCGCAGCATCATACTTTGCGGATGGATTGGTGATAATATCGATTCGTTCGATAGTAGCAGAAGGAAGGCTCTTTAAATAATTAGCAAGATCGGCGCCTGTCATGGCGGAGGGTTTGCCGTCAATCATGATAATGACACCGGACCTGCCGCGAAGACTGATGACATCATTCTGGTCAATATTCACTCCCGGCGAACGTTCGAGTACGTCCATGGCAGAGCTCCCGGCGCTTACGATACTATTCTCCACATTGACAACAATACGATCTGTCAGTTTTTGAATAAAAGGCTTTCTTGCATTCACTGTCACATTTCCCAGCTCGTCAGATACGGGTTGCAATACCAGTGGGGGCAGCTGAATTAATGCATTGTCAAAAGATAAATTAACTGGCGCCGTGTATTTTATCCCGTAACCGACCACCTTGCTTCTTATGCGATAAGAACCGAAAGAAATGTTCTCAAATTCGGACAGCCCTGTTTTATCTGATAATGCAATTTTTACAAGAGAAGAATCTTTTGCTTTTACAAGCTCTACCGTTGCATTTTCAACGGCCTCCTGCCTATCGTTTACAATATTGACAGTGATTTTTCCTCTGGATGGTGTTTGTGCGCTGGCAATGATTGCGGCAGACAGGCATATAAACACCCCTATCGTTTTTCTCATATCCAAATATTTCCGGAAAAATATCGGGAAAACGGCTCCGCTCGCAGCGTTTCTATGCCAGCAGTAAATGCCGGACGATGAACGGGGTTAATAAAAGTTAAGCCTGTCGGATTTTTACATCACCGCAGCGATTTCTCTCTTACGGCCTTGAATTCAGAGCCTTCTTTCCACCCAGGCCATGTATCAGCAAAGACCAGTCGTTTGCCTACCTGAAAAAGCAGTTGAAGATCAGCAATGGCGCCATCGAGTTTCCAGACTTGCGGATCATATTCATCAGAAGGACGGTGGTAATTTTTAGAAGTATAGTTTTCTTTCAGCTGCTTGCCATACTCCTTTCCTTTTCCTTCTATATCTGTTCCGCTGCTGGTATATAAGGCGGGAACACCCACTTTGGCAAAATTGAAATGGTCGGAACGATAATAAGAACCGGCTTCAGGATGTAATTCGAAAGCGATCTCCCGGCCATTTTTTTCCGCTTCTTCTTTCAGGTAATCTTCCAGATCATTTTGTCCTTTTCCTACTACTACGATATCCTTTGTCTTACCAAACCAGTTCAATCCATCCATATTGATATTGGCCAGCGTTTTATTGACAGGATAAACGGGGTTGCCGGCATACCAGGCAGACCCCCACAAACCCTGTTCTTCGGCAGTAACGGAAACAAACACGACGGTCCTCTCCGGTTTTGTTTTCATGCTTTTGAAGCCTCTTGCCAGTTCCAGCAAGCCTGCAGTAGCACTGGCATTGTCTAAGGCGCCGTTGTAGATCGAATCACCCGTTTCATCCGGTTTGCCGATACCAAGATGGTCCCAGTGCGCCGTGTAAACTATCGTTTCATCCGGGTGTTTGCTGCCGGAGATCTTTCCTATCACGTTGTGTGATTTATTATACTCTGTATTTACTTTCATAGTAGCTGAAAGCTTCAGGCCAAGTGACTGGCCTTTGAAACCTTTTTGATCCGCTTTGGCCAGCAAGGCTGTATCTGTTCCCGCAGCGACCAGTAATTTCTTCGCTGCCGGGCCGGATACCCAGCCGATCACATCACAGAGTTCTTCCTTTTTACCACGGTTATCCAGGCGTAATCTTGAACCATTCCAGTTATTCTGTACTACTGTAAAGGGATAAGCTGCGGCTTCCGTATTATGAATGATCAGGCAGCCTTTGGCGCCTTGTCTTCCCGCTTCCTCAAACTTATAGGTCCAGCGGCCATAATAGGTCATGGTCTTTCCTTTGAATAAAGTAGAATCGTGTGCATTGAAACCGGGGTCATTCACCAATACCAACACTACTTTTCCTTTTACGTCCAACCCTTCATAGTCATTCCAGTTATATTCAGGCGCTACCACACCATAACCCGCAAATACAAGTTCATCATTATTGAGGGAAATAGCCGAATCGGTTTTATCGGTCCATATCACGTAATCATCAAAACCTTTCAGGGAAAGATTTCCCTTTGCCGATCGTACCTGCATTATATCGGCAGCTTTTGTGGTTATCTTCACCATTGGCACTTCCTGGAAATAACTATCGCCATTTCCTGGTTCCAGCCCTGCTGCAGCAAATTGTTCCTTTAGGTAATTAATCGTTTTGGTTTCGCCTTCGGAAAATGGTTTCCTTCCCATATATGTATCAGAAGAGAGCTCGGCGATGTGTTTACCCAGACTGTCAGCACTGAAAGCCGATAAGCCATCGCTGTCATCAGCGCCGGGATCATTATTACAGGCGATCGTAGCCAGAAGAAGTACAACAGAGGCATAACGTAAAACGAATCGTAACATATCCTGCTTATTTTGTACACGGAAGATAAAAGAAATTCGCTGCCTGTTCTCTTTGATTTTATGAACGGCCGGGTATTAAAAGCAAAAGACAGGCCCCTCTAAAGCCTGTCTCCTGAATAGTTCTTCGTAAGACTGTCGGATCTTTTTATCCTATTTTTTCAGATTAAACCCTCTGTTGATCGTAAACCCGATACAATATTTTCCGTCGCTGGTATTTCTTGCCAGCTGGTCAATATTGGAAGCGCTGTTGTTGCTGCTGACGTATAACTGAAACAGGTGACCACCGGTGTCAAACTCCAGGCCAAAAGCAAGCAGGTCGGGTGTGTATTGATAGATGTTTCCGTTTTTATCCATCAGGTTTTCGTACATATTGAGTTGGCGTGCATATTCAAATGTCACGTTGATATTCCTTCTCACTTTGTATTTGCCACCAAGACCTATTGAATAAACGTAGTTGCTGTTGTTGATGCCATAAGGAACCAGATTAAAGTGAACCATGGTCGGCATCAGCTGCAGGGATAGTTTATCAGAAAATTTCCTGGCAATAAGCAACTGGTGCATATAATTGACCCTGTTGTAGTCAAACTCACCTTCATATTTTTCTATGGACGCATCTACATTCATCAGCGAGAACAAGCCTACTGTAACGGGAATGTTTCTTACACCCGTCTGCTGTCTCAGCAATTTAAATTTGAGCCATCCTTCAAAGCCCATCGCACCGGTGGCTGCTACGCCTACATTGGCCCAGCTCAGCGGGGAATAGTCTAATGACAGGTAAGTATTGGCAACACCAGAGTTGAGGCCAAACAACTGGGCGATATTCTGGCGTGTCCGCTGGTTGATCACCTCGCCTGTTTCTCCGCCCAGATCCTTATTCCACAGGTAACCGAAGTGGTGGGATATCATGAACTGCAGGGTATTCTTGCTGATCACTTCCACGCTCTGCATATTGATGATGCGGGTAGAACGGAAGGTCGCTTTGGTAAACTTTTGTTTTGCTTTGGCAGGTGCAGCTTCGGGCTCTGTGGTCTGCAGGCTATCCTGTGCTGCTGCATTCAGCATCATCACTGACCCGGTTATGATAAGCAATAATATCTTTTTCATAATGCTTGTTTTAGTTTGATTCATTTTTCAGATTGGTGATTATTGTGGTTGCCCGTTTGCTAACCAGATTTTCAATACATCGGCTGTGCAGGCGCTGATATTGACCGGGCCGGGAGGACTCGGGTGACCAACGGTGCCACCGCTATTGGCCATACTTGTCAGCTTAGCTTTATTGGCCGGTGTGGTAAGGCGTGCATAATCCAGCACGGGGCCGAAACCACCATGGCAGGAACCACCTTTACAGGTCGTATTGTAAATCGGAACAATATTGGTCGTATAGGTTGGTGCTGCTACTGTCGGGCAGGCGCCTGCTGCATCGTCTTTCGCACCCTGGTCTATCCATTTTTTGATCACCTTTTTTTCATTAGCAGAAAATTCAATAACACCGGCGCCGGGGTGTGTTCCGCCGTTTACCCATGCATCAAACAGGGCGACTCTTGAAAGTATGACATCATAAAAGACCGTATCAAAATGGGAGAACTGAACCGCCCTTGACCCGATACCATTATTATGACATCCGCAGGGGCCCGCCGTAATGATAGGCACTACCTCGTTACGGAACGAGACCTGTGTTTCGGAGAAAAGAACATCTTCTTTATTATTAAAGCAGGAGGAGACGATCACCAGGACTGTGCTCACTAAGACTGCTGCTAGGAATTTCTTGTTCATATACCTGATAGTTTAATGTGATGAATTGTGATTACTGCCTGATAATATTTCCTGATTTCCTGTATTTGAAAATGCCGCTGTTGTTGTTTCCATATTTCCATACTGCGGGAACGTTAGGATCGGCGAAATACCAGGCCTTGATCAATGCTACTTCGGAAGGTTTCAGCCCGCCGTCTCCATAAGCCATATCACCCTGGTGATTGCTGGCAAACACACCTGTGAACGGATTGGCCAGCACCACTGTGGAATCTACCCTTGATACCATGGAGCTGGATACATTCAGGTAATTTCCTTTTGCATAGAACTTGGCTCCGGTTACCGGGTCGGTATATTGAACGGAAGAATTGCTTCTCGCACTTTTCGGGTACATTATGTCCAGTAAAATATCATCATAGCTATTCAATGGACCACGGGTACTGGAGGCGGATATCGGAGTGGCAAATGTTTTATATGGTCTGAAACTGGCATTGGCCAATGTATCAGCATAGAATTTTTTAACGCTATCCTTGTACGCTGTCCAAACCTGGTTGCGGAGATTAACATTCGTTAACTGGCAATAGATAGTTTGAGCGCCTGTTAAAGGGTTGGTATATATGAATTGTGAAGTGTCTGAAGATGTCAGGCCGGCGATAAGCCCTTTTCTTGCCCAGGCGCCGGTAGCAGTAGCCTGGTTGTGACAGTTAGCTGAACTACACCCGTCAACGATCAGGCGTATAGCCGGAGCCCTGAAGTCAACCAGTGCAGGGAACTCTTTCGCCCCGTTTGCGATCCAGTTATGAATAACTGTTTTATCAGTAAGCGACAACTCTTTATTAGAGTTTACAGGAGGCATCGCTTTGTCAAAATCATTCGTGGTGATATATTCCCATAATTTGCTGCCGGTAGCATTACCGGGGGTTACATACTTCATGATATCGCTATAAGAAAGAAGATTGGGTTTGATCAGACCACCATGACAGTTAGAAGAAGCGCAATATTCTTTGATGATCGTTTTTACGCCTCTTTTAATGATTTTGTCATTTACATCCGCGGTCACATCTCTTACTGCTATCACCGTAGTATCATAAAAGGAAGAAAATACACCCGAATCGGGCACCTCGGACATATTCCTGTTCAGCAATTTTGCATTCTCACCTTTTTTGGTACACTGCATGATCAGCAGGGAAAGCAAAAGGCTGCCCAGAATCAAACCGGTCATTTTTATCACTGAGATCTTTTTCATATAAGACAGTTTAGATTGTTGTAATATCTATATCTGTGTAAAGAGCTGTTATTATCTTTTTCAGACACCAAAACTATCTGAGGCTCTCTGACACTTTCATGACAAGGCACTTGTTAAAACCTGATTTTACTCAGCCAGTGTTGCGAGATAAGTCAACCCCTTTGTGATTACAGTTACAGATAGCTTTTGCAGACGGCAATGTGATCATTGGACCCTTACTCCATATATATCACCTATTTATAAGCTGGTAAGTGTTGCACCATTCATTGACATCTATCACAACCCGTTTTGATACAAGTCATGAAATTGTCAGCACAACATATATAGTTTGCATTCTCATTTCCAACAGATACTTAAATCAGTTAATGTATGGGCAATAATAAGAAACCAGAGAATAGATCCCGCAGGTGGTTCTTGTCTCTTTTTACATCGGGTAATAGCAATGCGCCGGCAAAGACAACAGAGAAAGTAAAGATGCTGACGGCCGATGGAAAACTGGTAGAAGTTGACAAGAGCCTGCTCGATCAGGCAACAAAAAGGTTCAAAGCATCCCAAAAAGATATTTTCAACTGGATGAACAACCCATCAAAAGAAAATAGCTGATACAATCAAACTCTTCAACATGAAACAAGAAGAAATAAACGACAATAACAGCCGGCGTGACTTTCTGAAGACAGCAGCCATTGCTACTGTAGCGACAGCCGCCTGCGGAAGCTTAGCCTGCTCCTGTTCTTCCAAACAAAAAACAGTACCGGGAGATAAGGTAAAGCTATTGTCGCCTGATGGAGAAATCGTCGAGATCGATTCCAATTACCTGAACCACCAGGAGCATATGGCTATTGTATCCAAGCTGGAAGCAAGACAGGGAATTGCCGGTAAGAAATTTGTAATGGTCGTGGATCTGGCCCGTTGCAAGAATGCACGCAAATGTATATCGGCCTGTCAGAAATGGCACTATCGCCCCGAAGAAACAGAGTGGCTAACGGTAAAGCTTTTAAAAGATAGTGATAAAGGGGCGCCTTACTGGTTTCCCAAACAATGTTTCCATTGCGACAACCCTCCTTGTGTTAAAGTTTGCCCGGTCGATGCAACATTCAAAAGACAGGATGGCCTGGTATTAATAGATAATGAACGATGCATCGGATGTAAATTCTGTATGGCGGCCTGTCCTTATTCTACCCGTGTTTTCAACTGGAATGAACCAGAACAACCATTGGATATAAGAAACCTTGTTTATTCGCCTGAAACAGGATTACCCGCCAAGGTGGGAACTGTAGAAAAATGTGACTTCTGCCCCGATAGGGCAAGAGAAGGGTTGCTTCCCCCTTGCGTAGAAGCTTGTCCTAACGGAGTTTTTTATTTCGGAGATGAGAATGAAGATACCGTCACTAACGGCGACGAAACAGTCAGCTTCTCCCAGTTGATAAAAGACCGTGCAGCTTACAGGTATATGGAAGAACTGGGCACCAAACCTAGAGTTTACTATTTGCCTCCGAAAGACAGGCAATTCCCGGTAGAAAGAGGATATGAGAACCTGCCGGAAAATATAAAAGAACGCTTCAAAGACATCATGGAAGAAAAGAAATCGTGAAAAAAGAACAGCCAGTACTCACCAAAGAATAATTGTTTATGGAACTCAATACATACCAGCAGCAAGCCTTCGAATACCAGAAACCAAACATAGAAAAGTTTGGCAAACGTGCCTGGTTCTGGACCATTTTTTATTTGTTATGGATCCTGGTTGGCGGATATGCCTTGTATCTGCAGATAACAAAGGGTCATGGCGTAACAGGCATGCGTGATAATGTGGTATGGGGCTTGTTCATCGTAAACTTTATTTTCTTTATTGGTATCAGCTATGCCGGCGCTATCATTGCCGGCCTCCTGCACCTGTTCAAAGTTTCATGGGGTAAGCCCATTATACGTCTTGCCCAGATGATGACGATCATCTCTGTTGTGGTGGGCCCCGTATTCATCCTTTTATGTGTCGGTCGTTTTGACCGGCTGCATCATCTGTTCATCTATCCGCGTTTACAGTCGCCCATGACATGGGATGTTCTTGCCATTCTTACTTATTTCGTCGGAAGTGTCCTGTTTCTTTATATAGCATTGATAAAGGATTTTGCCGTTTACCGGGATGCCGGTTTAAATATTCCTAAGTGGAAACAAAAACTATATAAAATACTGGCCATTGGTTATCGCGGAGCCGCCAGTCAGAAAAGGCACCTGATCATTTCTCAAAATCTCTTAGCGATCATTATCATTCCGCTTTCTATCATGGTGAGCTCAATATTGTCCTGGATATTCGGAATGACCCTGCGCCCCGGATGGCACAGTACCATCTTCGGCCCCTACTTTGTTTTAGGCGCTTTATATTCCGGGTGCGGCGTACTGATCGTGGCCATGTGGGTGTACAGAAAAATGTACAAGCTGGAAAATTATTTTACCGACCGGCACTTTACTTATCTCGGTTATATCATGATGGTCCTCGCTGCCGGATATGGCTATTTTACTTTTTCTGAATATTTCACCAGCTGGTTCGGATCGGAAAAATGGGATAGCGAAGTGATCAACAAATTATTCAATCCGGCCGAGTATGGATGGTGGACGCTGTTTGCGAATGTGGCCGGTATTCTTTTACCGATATTAATAGTCGCCATACCAAGAACCCGGACCCCGGGCCTTATCAGTATCGCTGCATTTATTATGGTCATTGCATTGTGGGTAAAAAGATATTTGATCATTGTGCCGACCCTTGAAACGCCGCTACTACCCATGCAGGACACAAGAGCAGAATATGTCAAATACACAGCTACCTGGCCAGAATGGGCGCTGACCTTTGCCGGGATCGCCACTTTCCTGTTGTTCTTTACGCTGATGTCAAAATTTGTAACAGTGGTTCCTGTATCCGGCCTCGAAGAAACCAGGACCCATCACGAACAGGCACAGGACCTTTTGAAAAAAGAAGAAGTACAACCTGCTTAAAATTTTTTTTATGAAACCAATTTTTCAAATGGCAGACAGGATAAATACGGCAAAAAGAGCTGTAGCGGCAATTTGTTTGCTCGCAATATTACTGACACCCACCCGCCTCCTTTCTCAAACAGACAGCACCGCCACACAAGAACCGGAAGAGCCCTCGTTGATCTCTCCGACCATTGATTTTACCAGTGTTCAGAAAGGTGATAATACTGTTGACCTGAAAGCGATATTAAAAGCCAAGATCAAAGGAAGCCAGGTCAGATTGTATAAAATGAGGATCACCTTTACATCTACATCCGATTCTGCGGAAAAAGAGATTGGTAAGATAATCACTGACGGTAATGGGGCTGCGTTGCTCAATGTAAAAGCGGATGAGCTGACCACCGATGCAGAAGGAAAACTGCATTTCAAGGCCAGCTTTGCCGGCAATAAATCGGCAGAATCAGCAGAAGAAGAACTGGCTGTTAAAAGAGGTAAACTGGTCATTACGCCTGTCAAAGAAGACTCGCTTCTTTCTGTACAGGTAAAATTTGTTGACCTTAGTACCGGGACAGAGACGGCGGTACCCGAAACAGATCTTGGTATATTTGTTAAAAGACATTTCAAACCGCTTAAGATCGGGGAGGGTAAGACGAATGAGAATGGGGAGGTTTCTGTCGAGATCCCCAATAACCTTCCGGGAGACGCAAAAGGAAATATTACATTGCAGGCAAGATTAGATGATAATGAAGATTATGGCGTACTGGAAGCTTCAGTTATCCAACCCTGGGGAACACCGGTATCTGACAAAATAGAAGAACTGCCCCGTGCTTTGTGGAGCCCTCATCCACCCCTGTGGATGCTGATTACTTTCATTATCCTGGTTACTGTAGTATGGGGGCACTATATAGTAATAGTATATGAACTTTTCCGGTTAAGAAAAGAGCAACCCCACACAACCGATGGCCAATAATCATCATCAATTAAATAAACAAGTAAAAAAAAACATCATCATGAAAAAAAATCTCACATTATTAGTAGCAAGCGGTATAGCCTTTATGCTGATGGCCTTTATAGCTGAAAATCAGAATGATCCATGGCCCGTACCGGATAAGTACCAGAAGATGGCCAACCCGGTTAAATCAGACGCTGCTTCCATTGCCAGCGGTAAAGAATTGTACGCACAGCATTGCCAGTCATGTCATGGCAAAAAAGGTAAAGGTGACGGACCCAAAGCAGACCAGTTAGACACAGAATGCGGAGATTTCACCAGTGCAGCTTTTCAAAAACAAACTGACGGTGCATTATTCTATAAAACTTTTGAAGGCCGTAAAGACATGCCTTCTTATAAAAAGAAGATATCGGATCAGAATGATATATGGGCTATCGTGAATTATATGCGGACACTGAAATAGCCGCACATGGGCTGGCCCTTCTCGTGTAAATTATTATGCCCCGGCTTCGGGGCATAATAATTTTACTGATCATTTGAGAAACATTGGCTATGACTTAGGCTCAAGTAATTTGAAGAACTGGTCAAGCTGTGGCAATATCACAATTCTTGTACGGCGGTTAGCTGCTTTACCTTCTTTGGTGCTGTTGTCATCGACCGGTTTGTATTCGCCACGGCCGGCCGCCGCCATCTTCGCCGGATCAAGACCATATTGGTTTTGCAGGATTCTTACTACAGCGGTAGCCCTTTTTACGCTGAGGTCCCAGTTGTCAAGCAATACGGCGCTTTTATAAGGTACATTATCGGTATGCCCCTCTACCATGAATTCGATATCGGGCTGGTTCTTTAATACAGCCGCCACCTTTCCTAATACCGTCTTTGCCTGATCTGTCACCTCATACTTACCGCTTTTAAAAAGCAGTTTGTCTGAAATGTCAATATATACGACACCTTTATCCACTTTGATATTGATATCCTGGTCATCCATACTGCCTACGGCGCCCTTCAGGTTCATCACCAGTGCCATGTTCAGCGAATCTTTTCTGGCCATTTGCTGTTGCAGCGTCTGAATATAGTTATCCTTGGCGCCGAGATTTTCCAGCGATTTTTTAATACTTTCTGCCTGGGAAGCGGAGATCACAGACAGATCTTCGAGCTGTTTTAAAGCCTGTGTATTATTTTGTTTCAGAAAATCAATTTGTTTGTTGAGGTTGGCAATATCATTTTCCAATCCCGACTTTTGACGGTTTAATTCCGCTTTCTCATTGTTACAATCAGCCAGGTTTCCCTGCAATTGTGTGTACTGCGTTTGAAGGGTAGCATAATCAGCCTGTGATTTTTTAAACTTTTTTGAACTGACACAGGAAAAGAGAAACACCGCTGATAATGCAGGAATAAAAATTTGTCTTGCTCTCATACGCTCTTGTTTTTAAATGAATAATCTATTTGATTTTATTTCGCAGGAAAGGCAAAGATAGAAGGGACGACAAAGGTACATCCTTATACATTGTTAATTTACCCGGGCCAAAAACATGCCTGTTTTTTGAAATATAATACAAACGGCAGCAGATTTCCTGCAACTTTGTCTCTCTTATCCGTTCAGCATGGCAGCATCAAAGCAGGCAGCAATAAAATTCATATTCATTACTCTCCTGATCGATGTCATGGGCTGGGGATTGATCATCCCGGTAATGCCCGACCTAATCGCACAGCTGAAGCATATCCCTGTCAATGAAGCAAGCCCTTATGGTGCATGGTTGTTATCCGCTTATGCTATCACCCAGTTTGTATTTGCGCCGGTCATCGGCAACCTGAGCGATAAGTATGGACGCCGGCCTGTCCTGTTATTTTCACTTCTCGGTTTTGGAATCGACTATCTGTTCCTGGCATTGGCTCCTGCCTATAGCTGGCTGTTTATTGGCCGGGTGATAGCGGGTATCACGGGTGCCAGCTTTACGACAGCCTCAGCATACATAGCGGATATCAGTACGCCGGAAACAAGGGCAAAGAACTTTGGTATGGTCGGTGCTGCCTTTGGATTAGGCTTTATCATTGGCCCCGCTCTTGGCGGATTGCTCGGTGGCTGGGGAATAAGGGCGCCCTTTTATGCAGCAGCTATCCTTTGTTTGTTGAATTGCTTGTATGGTTATTTTATTTTGCCGGAATCATTGAGCGGGGAACATCGGAGGGAGTTTCACTGGAAAAGGGCCAATCCTTTTGGCTCATTGCAATTATTAAAACGATATCCGGCAGTGGGAGGCCTCGCTGTTTCGTTTTTCCTTATATATATGGCAGCTCAGGCTGTTCAGGGCAACTGGAGCTTTTTTACCATTTATCGTTTTCAATGGAACGAAAGAATGGTAGGGATCTCACTGGCGGTTGTTGGCTTGCTGGTAGGTGTCGTACAGGCGGGGTTGACAAGAGTGATCAATCCGAAACTTGGTAATGAAAAAAGTGTTTATGCAGGATTGAGCCTTTATACCATTGGCCTGTTGCTCTTTGCTTTTGCGACGCAAAGCTGGATGATGTTTGCTTTTCTGGTTCCGTATTGTCTCGGAGGTATTGCCGGGCCGGCATTGCAGTCTATACTCGCCGGACATGTTCCGCCAAACGAGCAGGGAGAATTACAGGGTGCACTCACAAGCCTGATGAGCCTTACCACGATCATCGGCCCGCCGCTGATGAATAACCTGTTCTATCATTTCACCAAAAAATCTGCCCCTGTCCATTTTCCCGGGGTATCGTTCTTACTTGGGGCGTTTTTCATGTTGCTGAGTGTGGCTATTGCCTGGAATGTGCTTCGCCACGAAAAAAAGATACCGGATGTATGAGACCTTTTAGCAGAAGAAACCCCCGGAAACCCGGCTCACTGAATTCATTTTCAAAGCATGCAGCAAACAGATACAGTACTAACTAAAATCATATTAAGGGATGACAAGAGGCAGAAGCCGTCAACCAGGTATTTACCATTTTTACACCCTGAAGAAGCGATAACAAGCTTTCATCACCTGACGGTTTCCTGCCATTTTATTAACTTTCACTTTACTAAAACATATTTTTATGTTACCGCAATCTAATTTCTTTGCCATCGAAACTGCGCCCGCCCGTTCCGAACTGGAAACCTGGGTAAAACAAATTGCTGCTTTATGCGAAGCAGATGCTATTCACTGGTGCGATGGATCAAAAGAAGAATATGACAACCTCTGCCAACTGCTTGTAAAAAAAGGAACCTTTATTCCCCTGAACCCCGAAAAGAGGCCAAACAGTTTTGCCTGCTTCAGCGACCCAAGTGATGTTGCGAGAGTAGAAGACAAAACATTCATCTGCAGCCGCCGCAAAGAAGATGCAGGCCCTACCAACAACTGGATGGACCCGGTGGTCATGAAAAAGAAACTGCAGTCCCTGCTGACCGGCAGTATGAAAGGTCGTACATTATATGTTATTCCTTTTTGTATGGGGCCACTCGGCTCTGCTTATTCAAGATATGGCGTACAGATCACCGATTCTGAATATGTAGTTGTCAATACACGCATCATGACCCGCATGGGACAGGAAGTGTTGCCCTATCTTCAAAAGAAAAGTTATGTAAAATGTTTGCATACCGTAGGCGCACCGCTGGATGTAAATCAACAGGACAGTATCTGGCCCTGCAATCCTGATGTAAAATACATTTCACACTTTCCTGAAGAAAGACTGATTATTTCTTATGGCAGCGGTTATGGCGGCAACGCATTGATGGGCAAAAAATGTTTTGCATTGCGTATTGCATCAGTAATGGGAAGGGAAGAAGGTTGGCTGGCCGAACACATGCTGATCATGGGTGTAGAATCTCCCGACAAACAAAAAACATACGTGGCGGCCGCATTCCCAAGTGCATGCGGTAAGACCAACTTTGCCATGCTGATACCGCCCAAAGAATTCGATGGCTGGAAAGTAACTACGGTCGGCGATGATATTGCGTGGATACATAAAGGGGATGATGGTGGTTTGTATGCGATCAACCCCGAAGCCGGGTATTTTGGTGTAGCCCCCGGCACTAACTATAAAACAAACCCTAATGCGATGGAAAGCATTAAGGCCAATACCATATTTACCAATGTGGCGATCACTCCTGATAAAGATGTATGGTGGGAAGGATTGACAAAAGAAGCACCTGAAGGACTGATTGACTGGCATGGAAAACCCTGGGATCCTAAAAGCGGTAAACCTGCTGCACACCCTAACTCCAGGTTTACTGCTCCGGCTTACCAGAACCCGGCCATCGATTCCGATTGGGATAACCCGGATGGCGTACCTGTTGCTGGTTTCATTTTTGGTGGAAGAAGAAGCACAGGTGTTCCGCTGGTATATCAATCTTTCAACTGGAATTTTGGCGTTTATCTCGCTACAACAATGGGAAGCGAAATGACAGCCGCAGCATTTGGTGAAATAGGGAAAGTGCGCCGTGACCCGTTTGCGATGTTACCTTTTATGGGTTATCATATCGGCGATTATGTCAACCATTGGCTGCAGTTTGGCCGAGACCTTCCTAATGCACCCCGCATATTCGGCGTGAACTGGTTCCGCAAAGATGAGAACGGACAATTCCAGTGGCCCGGTTTCGGGCAGAATGTTCGTGTATTGAAGTGGATCGTTGAAAGAATAAGAGGTAATGCTTCTTCTGTAGAAAGCCCTATCGGCTGGATGCCACGTTATGAAGACATCGACTGGACAGGTATGGAAAACTTCACCAGGGAGGATTTTGCAAAGATCATGACAGTGGATCGTGAACCCGGCAAACAGGAATTATTATCACACGAAGAGTTATTCGAACGTATGTATGATAAATTGCCTAAAGAGTTTTTCTTTATGCGTGAACTGCTTCTGTCTGCGTTGTGGCGCTCACCAGAACACTGGGGCCTCCAACCGGAATAGAGGATGACCTCTTCTGATTGCCTGTCTTTAATGAACAATGAACCGGGCGGCGGGTACACTCCTGCTGCCGGTTTATTGTGACGTTGTTTATCTTAGTCACATTTTATGTCAAACTGGTTCCATAACCTTTTCACAGAAATCTCCATAGCACAATCGGTTATTATTTATGGTCTCGTTATCGCTATAGGTATCTGGATGGGGCGCATTAAGATCGCAGGCATTTCACTGGGCATTACCTGGGTCTTATTTGCCGGTCTTGCGTTCTCTTACTTCGGAATCGAGATCGACAAAGGCACAGAACATTTCATTAAAGAGTTCGGACTGATCTTATTTGTGTATTCAATAGGCCTGCAGGTTGGTCCCGGTTTCTGGGCGTCGCTGAAAAAAAATGCGATGACCAATAATGTGCTGGCAGCTGCGATTGTATTAAGCGGTGTGCTGATCACTGTCCTGCTGTATTATTTAAGCAATAATCATATATCGGTAATGGCCGGTGTCATGAGTGGCGCCGTCACCAATACGCCGGGATTAGCGGCTGCACAGGCAGCAGTAAGTGATATGCACGCAGCCGTGGCCGACAAATCTCTCATCACGCTGGCGTATGCCGTTACCTATCCATTTGGTGTGTTTGGTATCATTGGCGCACTGTTAATGCTTAAGAGGATTTTCCATGTAAAGATCGATAAGGAACAGGAATTTCACCGCAAACTTGGAGTATTGCGTGCCAATAAACCGGTATCTGTTCACCTCAAACTGGAGAACCATCAGCTCATAGGACAACCACTGCGCAAATTGTTCAGCCTGCTGAAAGAACATTTTGTGGTATCAAGAATGTATCATAACGGCGAGATCATTACGCCTACGCCAGACGTCATGCTGGCCGAGAACGATGTGTTGCTGGTGGTGGCGGCCAAACCTGAAATTGAACAATTGAAACTGCTGATAGGTCCCGTAAGCGACATGAATTTAAAAACAGCAGCTGAAAGCGACCTGATATCACGGCTTATTGTTGTGACCAATGCTGCTGTCACACACAAAAGATTAGGTGATATCCCTGAGCTGCATCAGCAGGAATTCACCCTGACAAGATTAAGCCGTGCCGGTATTGAAATGGTGCCTCATGGCGACATGTTCTTGCAACTGGGGGATACAATAAAAGTAGTAGGGACCGAAGAAGGCGTTCAACTCGTTACCAAGGCTGTCGGCAATTCTTTGAAAAAGTTAGAGGTCCCTGATCTGGCACCGATATTTATTGGTATCGTACTGGGCGTTATTCTGGGAAGCATTCCTTTCCATCTGCCCAATATGCCGGTGGCTGTAAAGATCGGTATGGCAGGCGGACCCCTGATCGTGGCATTAATACTTAGCCGCTTTGGTAATTTATTTTACCTGAATAACTACACTACCAATAGCGCTAACCTGATGATCCGTGAATTAGGTATCAGTTTATTTCTGGCAAGTGTGGGATTGAGCAGTGGTAAAAATTTATCTGTTGCGTTTGCCGATGGCAGCGGGTGGATATGGATGGGTATGGGTGTTGTTATTACCATTGCCCCCCTGCTGATCGTTGGATATATAGCGTATAAATATTTTCGTAAAACATATTTTGAAATATGTGGCCTTTTGGCCGGTGCTTCCACTGACCCTCCGGCATTGGCTTTTGCCACCAAACTTGCGGGTAATGATATACCATCGGTTACTTACGCAACGGTATATCCTCTGACCATGATCCTGAGGATTGTGGCGGCGCAGTTACTCATACTGCTGCTGGCATAGCTCATTTAACTGCATTTTTCAAGGCTTCGATCGTTTTCTTTTCACTGCCAACGAATATCTTGTCGTTTATGATCACGACCGGCCGTTTAAGAAAAGTATATTCAGCAAGAATGAATTTCCGGTAATCTTTTTCTTCCAGTTTTTTATCCTTCAGGCCAAGTTCTTTATACTTCAAGGCCCTGCGGCTGAACAGGGACTCATAGCTTCCGGTCATTTTTTTCATTTCATCGAGCTGCGCAGGTGTGATCTTCTCAAATTTGATATCCTGCATGGCAAACCCCTTTTTATCTATTGCTGTTTCTTTGATAATGGCCTGCGACGTAGTGCAATTGCCGAGATGGTATATTTTCTTCATACTTATAAATAAATACGTTGGCAGGTGTTGACCGGTTCAGTATATGTAGTAAAATGTTTTACTTTGTACCACTTATTTTATTACCATGGGCAAAGATGAAGTTTTTAAAGAAGAGATCGAAAAAGCCAGTGACTTTAAGTTCGGCGCCAATGTGGCCAAAGTGTTCGATGATATGGTGAACCGGTCGGTTCCCTTTTACGGAGAGATACAGCGGATGATGGCAGAGCTGGCCGCGGATCATGCCAGTGAAGGAAGTTTTGTGTATGATCTGGGCTGTTCTACCGGTACTACCATGATCGGGATGGATACAATGGTAAACCAGGAGATACGTTTCATCGGTATAGACGACTCACAGGAAATGCTGGACAAATGCAAGTCCAAATTGATGGAGATCGGCTTTTCCCGCGACTATGAACTACGCTGTGCCGATCTGGGGCAGGGAGTAAGAGTGGAAAATGCTTCTGTCGTAGTGTTGTGTCTCACCCTCCAGTTTGTCCGTCCTATTTACCGGGAAAGACTGCTGACAGATATTTACCAGGGTTTAAACCCCGGCGGCGTATTGATACTGGTGGAAAAGATACTGGCAGAGGAGAGTAATTTCAACCGCGACTTTATTAAATATTATTACAACTACAAGCGGCGCAACAACTACAGCGAACTGGAAATATCACAAAAGAGAGAAGCTCTCGAAAACGTACTGGTTCCTTATAAACTCAGTGAAAATATCACCCTGCTGAGGGACCGGGGCTTTGAGCATTGTGAGGTCTTTTTCAAGTGGTTCAATTTTGCCGGCCTTGTTGCGGTAAAAAGATGATCGTAAAGCATAAAACGAAGACCCCTTGTATTCTTTTTACTGATACCCCGATTCAAAAAAATACCTCATGGTAGCCATTGGCAATTTTTTCTTCAAATACCGCAACTGGATATTCATCCTTTTTTACGGCGCCTTATTCATTCCATCATGGCCTTTATTTTCCAAAGAAAAATGGGGTGATAGCTATTATATCTGGCCGGTAACGATTGGTTTGTTCATTACCTGCCTGGGCCAGTTGATACGTGGCCTCACCATTGGTCTTGCTTATATTGTCCGGGGTGGTAAAGAAGGAAAGCCATACGCCGAAGGGCTGGTAACGGAAGGTATCTTTAATCATTGCCGCAATCCTTTGTATGTCGGAAACATTCTGATGCTGCTTGGTGTAGGAATACTGGCCAATTCTCTATTCTATGTAGCCATTATGATACCCGTTTTTCTATTTATTTACCAGGCGATCGTACTGGCCGAAGAGAATTTTCTCCGGGGCAAATTTGGTACTGGTTTCAACGAATACTGCAAAAAGGTGAACCGCTGGTTCCCCAGCCTGGCAGGTATAGGCAAAACTTTCGGCAGCATGCAGTTCAACTGGAAGAGGTGGATATTAAAAGAACACACCACGCAATTTATCTGGCTGGCGGGCATCATACTGTTGCTTTTACTAAATTATCCGGAACTAACCGGTCATAATGATCAAACACGCAATACGGTTCTCATTATCTGTCTGTCTGTTCTTGTATTGGTTTATGCCCTTGTACGTTATCTGAAGAAATCAGGAAAATTCAAGGAATAAGGTCGTCCCGCCACACATTAACGATGTTTCCCTTCTCCGTAAACAACAGGCTGGTTTTATTGTTATTTTTGCACATCAAACAGTGAGTTATGATCAAAACAGGCAATCCCGTTATCAGCATCTATACGGAAATGACCCCCAACCCGGAGACCATGAAGTTTGTGGCTAACAAGCTGTTATACCCGGGTAAAAGCATTGATTTTCCGGATGCAGAAAGCGCAAAACCCTCACCCCTTGCCACGGAATTGTTCGGCTTTCCCTTTATCAAAGCTGTCTTTATCGCCAGCAATTTTGTAACGCTGACCAAAACAACGGAAACTGACTGGCAGGATGTGATCCCTTCTGTACGCCAGTTTTTAAAAGACTATCTGGAAGAAGGTAAGGCGGTGATCAACGAAGAAGAAGTAGTGGTGAAGAAAGCAGAAGGCAACACTGTTCATGCAGATGATGACGACGTGGTAAAAAGGATAAAAGAGTTGTTAGATAATTATGTTCGCCCTGCGGTAGAGATGGATGGCGGCGCTATACAGTTCAAAAGTTATGAAGATGGCGTGGTAAACCTGATGATGCAGGGAAGCTGCAGCGGCTGTCCTTCATCCATGATCACGCTGAAAGCAGGTATCGAAGGAATGATGAAGAGAATGATACCGGAAGTAAAAGAAGTGGTAGCGGAAGCAGAATAAACACAGATCAGCCTGATCAAAGGAATTGAATGATATTGTTATTACCCCGGGCCCGCCCGGGGTCTTTAGTTAAATGATTACAGTCCTGATTGTTTCCAGATCACCCCTCTTTGTCTTAAATACTCCATCACAAAATCAAAACACTTTTTGTCCTTACCTATAAGCTCGGGAGGGAATACTCCTTTTTCAGTAAATAAATTCTTCGCAATCAGATTGACAGCCGCAGTGCAGGTATAGCCCGTTGTCCTGGCCATCGAAGAAGTTCTTGTTACTGCATCATAACGATCCAGCAGATCATACACGACTGTTCTTCCTTCTCCACGCATGATCACTTTCATCACGGTAAACTCTTCTTCATCAGGTTCCGACTTCCATTGATCAACAAGAAGTTTTGAAGTAAATTCTAATGGTGTAATATCTGTATCATTGATACGAAAAGGAATTATACCAAAAAAGCCAGCCTGTTGCAACGCGATGATCAGATCAATATGCCCGGGATAGCGCAACGTCTTTTCCTTCATATCGGGGATATGCCGCATGGTATAGATCAATGAACGAAGCCCGTCTGTGTTAAATGCTTCTAGGTCTCCCGCTTCGCCGAACGACAATATCTCCCTGTCACTTAGCGCCGGCTTTGTCACGATCTTTCCCTTTTCCACCAACCTGGCCGGCCGGATGTATTCCTGTATCACGTCCACCGGGGAAAAGGGCGCCTTATATTGAAACGGCGGTTTCCTTTCTTTTGGTAATCCGCCAACATAACATTCAAAAGAGGTTATTTTCATTTCTTCATTATACCGGCCAATAATAAAATTACTCATACCCGGCGCTACCCCGCAATCAGTAATGACTGTTACATTCTTTTCTCTGGCAAGTTCATCCAGTTGCAAAGCATCTTCAGGAAAGAAAGAAATGTCCACTACATTTTTTCCGGTATTGATAACAGCCTCCAGTGTTTTATAGCCCATAAAACCGGGAACAGCGGTCACTACAAGATCAAACGGGAATAACCAGGCTGCATATTCATCGAACCGGGACAGATCAGCGGCTACAGTTGCTATCCCGGCATTATGCTTACTGAGTTCTTCAAGATTTGATCCATTAAGATCAAAAGAAGTGACGGTATGCTCTTTGGCCAGGTCCAAAGCAATGGCCCGACCCACCATTCCGGCACCCAATACAGCAATCGTCATAGTAAAGAATTTAACTGACAGATTAGACAGATCAGCAAAGTAAACGTTGGCAGAAGCGAATAACTTATTTTTTATTTCTTCTTCCTTGTAATATTTTATAAAACGACCGGCTTCTGATCTCATCTAATGTCAGCCCTGTGGCTAACGCTTCTTCCTCGCTGATAGCTCCGCAGTTCATGGCTTTCAAAAAGAAATTCAACAAGCCCTGACCGGTAGCCGCATCATCAAATATATCGCCGGTAAGTGTGGAAATAGCGGCCCGTTCTACAAATGTCTTTAACCGGAACACGGCATCATCGTAACTGCTCAGAAAGAAATTATAAGTAGCGGCATAACGCATGGGTAACTGAGCCGGGTTCAGGTCCCATCCCTGGTAAAAACCATTGATCAGTGAATGCATGGTATGACCATACCCTATCCTCCATGCATTGTGAACCGATGCTGCATTTTCTTTCAGCTGCCGGGAGCTGAGTTTTTTCCCCCGGTGCGGCGCCACGGGCATTACATTGGTGGCTCCGTCTGATAAAAAGATACCTGTACTTCCCAGGGCAACCCTGGTCATATGATGGGCAAAATCGCAGACAGGATGTGCCATCGTTTGATATTTTGCCGTGATGCCACAGGATGCCGTATAATCATAGGTACCGAAGTGCGCAGAAATGCATCTTCCTTCACCAGCCCTTATTATTCTCATCAACGGGTTCCTTCCTTCATCATCCATGATGATCTGCGTAGCCTCCACCATGGTCTCCATCTTCAATGCACCGGGTGCCAGGTTATTTTTCTTTTCTATAATCTCAAAAAGACGCACAAGTGTTGTCACCTGTTCCGGTATCGTCACCTTTGGCAGCATCACTACAAAGTTTTCAGGAAGCCTGCCTTTTGTTTTATCCAATAAAGTAGTTAAGAAAATATCCAGTGTTCTTACGCCCCGGAATTTAAGGTCTTCTGTAAATGGCTTTATCCGGATACCTATGAACGGAGAAATGGTTTTAGCCTTCATGCCGATCGCCAGTTCATTAGCGGCGGTAATAGCAGTTTCGTCTTCTTCTGCATCCGGACGATTGCCAAACCCGTCTTCGAAGTCGATCCGGAAATCTTCTACCGCTTCGGTCTGTAGTTTATGAATGATCTTATGGTAGACAGAATAGGCCAGCGAACCCGGTTCTTTTTTTCTTTCTGTATCGGTCATTTTGCCAAATCTTCTCACCAGTTTTTCGATCTTTTTAAAAGAGCCCGGTAGTTCTTCGTGTCCTTCCAGCCTCAGCACTTTTGCCAGGGTGACGAATTCGGGAGAATAAGTTTGTAAACTCTTTAATGCTATCTCGCCCATCTTTATACAGGTATCCGATTTAAAGAGGTTAGCCCCGCCATACACAGTATGCACCGGCTGACGGTCAGGCCGGTCACCCGGGTAGGTATGCTGGAATTTAAGATTGGCATTCTTTAATGAACCAAGCAACAATTCTTTTTCGTTATCAGCAATCGATAAATTCATAACGACCATTTTTTTCAAACAACAGAATTACAGCGTAAAGTTATCAGGAACCGCGGTATGTCGAATACCCGAATGGATTTAAAAGAAGAGGAATATGATAATGTTCCGATGAAGCAATATCAAACACGACCTCAATGTAAGGATAGAATGCAGCGACGCCGGCATTGTTAAAATATTGTCCGGATTCGAAACGCATTTTATAAACACCATATTTCAACACCTCATCTTTCTTTAACAAGTCAGGAATGCGGCCCTCAGCATTCGTAATCCCTCTCGCAATCTCTGTCCAGGTGTCATTGTTCTCAGCATATAAAATGATCGTCACACCCCGGGCGGGCCTTCCTTTTGTTGTATCAAGTATATGAGTGGTCAATTGACTCATGCCAGTAGTTTTTCCAATCGTAATTTCGTGATCTTATTCTGTTCATCTGCCGCTATTTCGATCTCCTCCTTCGGGTCATTCAACAATCTTGCCTGCAGGTTCTCCAGCATCTCATTGGCTGATTTGCCCGTAGCACAGACAATAAAGATATAACCGAATTTGTCTTTGTATTGTTGATTACCTTCTGCCAGCGCTTCAATAGTTTTTTGGGATGCCATATTCACCCCGTCCTGTTCTCCCGAGGCCCATTGCGCAGTAGAGGCAAATTTCTTTTTCAGAAAGTCAATATCCCCGATCTTAGGATGGTGTGCAAACGCTTCTTTCCAATCCTCTTCACGGCATTTCCACCATTGTTCTTCCGCATCTTCCAAAAGCTCAACCAGGTCATCAGCAGGAAAAAAGGGCAGCATCTTCTTCACCCATGCAGAAGAGCCACAACACCTGGTTAGCTCTTCCACCAGCCGCTCTTTGGGCAATGTATTTAATTCATGTAAGGTCATGTGGTGAGTGGTGTGTGGTCAGTGGCGAGTAGCTGTGATCTCATCACCCACCATTCACAACTGACCGCTTACATTTATACTGTTGCCGGAAAACGATTCACATTCTTGTAGTAAATATACACCGCCGGCTCTTTTCCCATTGCCGTAAACCATTGCTGGCAATAAGGTGCCATCCAGATCGAATCTCCTTTTTTCACCGGGTACCATTGATGATCGAGCATATAGATACCCTGTCCCTGCAGGTACAACAGGCCATGCTCCATCACATGCGTTTCTACAAAAGGCAAATGGCCGCCCGGGTCATACGTGAAGATATTCACGGCCATATCAAAATTAGGTTTGTCCGGTAACAATACCTGTAAACGTAAGGCCGGGTCGCCAAGATATGCATCGCCATCTCCGGCAGATTTATCAAAGATCACCGGCGGGTGGGATGAATAGCCCGGCAGCGGCTCATAGACTTTATGAAAACTGAGTATCTGCGTTCCCTCCTCTTCACTATTGAACTGGTAAGCTGTTTCAACAGGCACATATACGTAATGTCCTTTTGAAAAGGATTTCTCCCCGCCTCCCACATTAGCGTGGCACTTTCCTTTTGCTACATAAAAGAAGATCTCGGATACATTGGTTTCTCCTTTTATCTCTCCGTTACTGTTCAGCGTGGTCAGTATTTGGGTGAAATGTGCACCCATAGCCTCATTGATGATCACGTTGGTCGTACAGTGGGTCCATCCCGGAACAGCACTGTTGATATATCCGTCCGGTGCAATGATGGCATGGTTTCTTTTCACTACACTTCTTGTCAGGGCTGATATTTCCATGATAAGTTAATTATTGCAGGTTATTGGTTTTTATCAGTTGTTGTATAAAGTTATCGGAAACTTTGATGGCGGCTGCGATATCTTTTATTTCTACATCTTCTGCAGGATGATGGCTGATGCCTTTAAAACATCTTACAAATAACATAACCACAGGCGACACCGCGGAAACAGGTACTGCGTCATGTCCCGCGCCGCTTACTAATTCTACCGTAACATAGCCGGCATCAGTAATTGATCTCAGCATCAGCGTTTTCATTCTTTCGTCACAGTTCACCGGTGCGGACTGCTGAATTAAATTCCATTCCGGGACAATGTTTCTTTTCTCGCAAATATCTTCAGTGACACGCTTTATCTCTTCATAAGCAGCCAAAAGCCTTGTTTCATCAGCGCTTCGCAGATCAAGACTGCATATCACTTCACCGGGTATCACATTGCTTGCCACATTAACGATATGAGTTTTTCCAACGGTTGCCACAATTGTTTGTTTATTCTCTTTTGCAAATCTTTCAACTGCCAGGATAAATGCTGCTGCACAAGCCAGCGCATCTTTCCGCATATCCATCGGCACCGTACCCGCATGTCCCGCTTCGCCATTAAATACTATTCCGGCACGGTACTGCCCAGCAATGGCAGTAACCACAGCTACGGGAATATCTTTCTCATACAACACCGGCCCTTGCTCGATATGAATTTCAAAATAACCTAACCAGTCCTCCTTTGCAATCGCATCTTTACTCAGGTGATTTACATGGCCCCCGTTCATCCTGATCACTTCTTCAAGGGAAATACCCGCGGCATCTTTAGTATCCAGCACGGAGCTGTCAAATGAACCGGCAACAACTTTACTGCCAAGATAAGTGGTATGAAACCGGCAGCCCTCTTCATCACAAAAACCGATCAGCTCGATATGAAAAGGCAATTCGGTTTTTGACCGTATCAGTTCTTCTATTATATCCAGCCCCATCAACACCCCCAGTGGCCCGTCGAATTTACCCGCATTGATGATCGTATCAATATGCGAGGCAATAACAAAAGTTTTTGCTTTCGGATCTTTGGATAACAGCCTGCCCCTGATATTCCCGATATTATCGGTCCTGGTATGCAGGCCTGCTTCTTTCATCCATTGCTCCACTTTTTCTCTGCCTTTGGCAAAAGCCGCTGTGCCATAAGTACGGGTAATACAATTTTCATCTTCGCTGACAGAAGCCAGCCAGTTGATTCGTTCCAGAATCTTATGCGCCCTTTCCATTCCGGTATTCATGACAGGATAATATTGCCTTTATTTAAAACCAGTTCACCTTTATCAAAAACCATTTCCCCCTTCAAACAGGTTTGTTCTGCCACGCCATACAATTCTTCACCGAGATAGGGCGTGATCTTATGTTTATGATAAATGATTTCCTCTGTTACGATAAAGCTTTTGTCGGGGTTCCATATTACCAGGTCCGCATCATATCCTTTTTCAATTTTCCCTTTTGAATGCTGTAATCCCGGTAAGAAGGATGGTTTTTCACATAGCCACTTTACCATATCACTCAAAGTACAGTTGTGTTCCTTAGCAGCGGTCCATAAAACAGGCAAGGCAAACTGAATAGATGAAATGCCGCCCCATGCCTTCATAAAATCACCATTTGCCGGATCTTTCAAAGCGGGCGGGGCAGGAGAGTGGTCGGTTGCCACAAAGTCAATAATACCATCTTTCAACGCCTGCCATAATCTTTCATTATTTTCTTTTTCTCTTATCGGGGGTGCGCATTTATACTGCGTTTGCCCATCCTTAATATCTTCTGCATTAAAATACAAATAATGCTGGGCTGTTTCTGCCGTTAAAGACAATCCTTTCTTTTTAGCCTTTGCTATTTGTTCTATGGAATCAGCAGATGACAAATGAACGATATGCACCCGGCAGTTGAATTCTTCACACAAACGGATCATCAGTGCGATCGCATTGTCTTCCCATTTTCCCGGGCGGGAGGCAAGGTATTCTTTGTATGAATGAGTGTTGGGTGGCGAGCAGTGAGCAGTATCTGAAAGTTCGCAATGAACCAATAATGGTAAACCACTCTTCGCAATTACAGGCATGACCTTCCTGAGACCGGCTTCTGTTACATTGGGAAACTCATCAATACCGGAATGTGTAAGAAATGCTTTAAACCCCAAAACACCTTTTTCGATCAACGGCTTTATTTCTTTTTCATTGCCCGGAATTATACCACCCCAGAAACCGCAGTTGCTGTGTAACTGGTGGTGTGCCGCGGCTATCTTTTTATCAAAGGCCTTTACGGTAGTCGTCACGGGCGATGAATTCAGCGGCATATCTATTATTGTAGTGATGCCCCCTGCAATTGCCGCTTTGGAAATTGTATTGAAACCCTCCCAATGGGTCCTTCCGGGTTCATTGATGTGTACATGCGGGTCAATGACACCCGGCATTAATACCTTGCTGCCTATATTGATCACGTGAGCATACCTTTCAGGAAGGCTGTCAGCAACATCAGCGATCTTCCCGTCTTTTATCAGGACCACCGCTTTCTTTACTCCCCCGGGAGTGACCACCCGCTCACTTTTTATAGCAATATCAAACATGATTAAAAGTAAACAATTCGGACAAGGTTCTTTTGGCTCAGGTCAAAAGAACAAATAAAGTCAAAACATTTTTCTATTTTCATCTTCACCATGCTTCCCCTCATCCTGCTCATCATATTATCCCTTGTTCTTATTATGATGATCGTTATGACCTACAGCATACAGGCGCATTACAGAACCTGCAATGAAGAAGAGAAAGAGAGAACGTCTTTTATACAAAGCTGGCTGTATGCGGGAATCGTTACCACTGCCATAGCCATGATCTGCAGCCTGTATTTCATACTCAAAGGAACACCGTATGCCGGCCATATGATGGAGTGGCTGAACATAGTGGTAAGGGTCATGCATGTCACTTTTGGTATCGCATGGATCGGCGCCTCCTTTTATTTTGTTTTTCTTGAAAATGCACTCAATCGTACAGAGAATATCAGGGATGAACTGGCCGGTAACCTATGGGCGGTACATGGCGGTGGTTTTTATTATCTCGAAAAATATAAAGTAGCACCTATAGAGATACCAAAGCATCTTCATTGGTTCAAATATGAAGCGTACTTCACCTGGTTATCCGGTTTTGCTCTGCTCTTCATCGTCTATTATTTCAATGCATCGGCCATGCTCACCGATCCGGGTGTATTGAAACTGTCACCAGTACAGGCAACCGGTATGGGTATCGGATCATTTATTCTTGCCTGGATCATCTATGACCAGTTATGTAGATCACCATTGAAGAAGAACCCGCTGCTGTTTGCGGTCAGTTGTATCATCATGCTTACAGGGTTTGCTTATTTCTACAGCCACGTATTCAGTGGACGGGCCGCATTCATTCATTTCGGTGCAATGATCGGCAGCCTCATGGCGGCAAACGTTTTCTTTGTCATCATCCCTTCCCAGAAAGCTATGGTGAATGCAGCTAAAAAAGGAATGATGCCCGACGGGTTGAAGGGAAAAAACGCCCTGTTCCGCTCTGTTCACAATAACTATTTTACATTGCCGGTTTTATTTGTCATGGTGAGCAATCACTTTCCCTCTACTTTCGGCAACCAATACCAATGGGCAGTACTGGCAGCAATTTCTATTGGTGCAGCCGGTATCAAATACTGGCTCAATCTTCGTGAACAGGGCCGTCTGTGTATATGGATCATGCCCGCATCGGTGATCCTGTTACTGGTGGTTGCTTATATTACTGCACCACAAACGGCTAATACGAAATGTAAAGAAGTGAGTTTTGCAGAAGTGAACGGGATCATTCAGCAACGGTGCGTTCATTGCCATTCTTCTCGGCCTTCCGACAATGTTTATACAACAGCCCCCAACGGCGTAAAATATGATACCCCGCAGGAAATAGCGGCAAAAAAAGACCTCATCCTGCAACGGGTGGTGATCACCAAAACAATGCCCCAGAACAATAAGACCAATATGACTCCGGAAGAAAGAGAGATATTACGGTGCTGGATAGAGCAGGGCGCCCCCCTGCAATAGCCTCATTCAATGGCGGGTACACAATGAACCAGCCGTAGAATAGCACTTTATTTTCACTCAATTATAAAAGACCGGGCAAGTAGAATTATAACTACAAAAACATAACATAGGCAACTATTTTTCCCCTCCGCCCGGGTTTCCATCTTTGCATCATCGATCCATCCTTTGAAAACAAAAGAAAATAACCAGTAGTACGAATGCCCCGTTTTTAAATCCGGTATCCCGTACCCTTTCGAAATCCAATAGTACCACCCCTAAATAGAAACTATGGAAAAGATCACCATTCTGATAACCGACGATCACACACTGGTCCGTGAGTCACTGGCCCTCCAGTTCAACTCTGATCCCCTTTTCAGGGTCGTGGGTCTCTGCGGCAGCGGCGAAGAAGCGATAGAGCTGGCTAAAAACCTGCGGCCCCATGTTGTGCTCATGGATATCAACCTGACAGGAATGAATGGTTTTGAAGCGACCTCCCAGATCCGCAAATTTTCACCAGGCTCAAAGATCCTTGGCCTATCGCTGCATACACAACCGGCCTATGCCAAAAAGATGATGCAGTCCGGCGCTATGGGCTATGTCACAAAAAACTCATCGCAGGAAGAAATGGTGAAAGCGATCGTTGAAGTACATAATAACCGCAAGTATATCTGTGAAGAGATCAGGAACATTATCTCCGACCAGGCGCTGAACGGTGATGAGCAGCCGGGTGGTCTTCATTTGCTTTCACGAAGGGAAATGGATATCATCGGTTATCTCAAAAAAGGGTACTCGTCGAGGGAGATCGCAGAGAATATCAACATCTCTGTCAAAACGGTGGAGGTACACCGCTATAATATCCTGAAGAAACTTAACATGCGCAATGTAGCTGCATTGGTGAATTATATCAATCACAGCCAGCTGGCGACAGAAGTATAAACGTCTTTCTATTTCGATTAAGGCTAAGGTTTAATGGTTCAGCAGGGTCTCTTCGGAGACCCTGTCTGTTTTAAAAAGCAGGGCCAAACAAACCATCAGTCGCTGATCTTCTTTTCATTCTTATCTATCGTGATCCATTTGCCGCTCTTCATCACTTTGGCCACACCATTACTGAATGAACCGGCAAACCCATATTTGCAGACGATCACTTCTGTGCCCGTCTTATCAATGTAGCCCCATGAGCCATTTTTGTTAACGGCTGCCAGCCCTTCTGAAAAAGGAACCGCTTTGGTAAAGCCAAACGGAATGATCACTTTACCGTTATGATCAATGAATCCATAATTCCCGTCTTTCATCACCACAGCCAGTCCTTCGGTAAAACTGCCGGCATCGCTGTATTGCAGTTCCAGCACCTCTTTGCCTGTTGAATCAAGAAACCCCCACCGGCCATCTTTTTTTACCGCAGCAACACCTTCACTGAAATGATGCGCATTGTCATATACAGGCGGCACCACCTGTTTGCCTTCCTTTGTTACAAACCCATGTTTATCGCCCTTGGTCACATGCACCAGCCCGCAGTTACAATCCTCTACGAGGTCATATTGCTTTGCCCAGTCCTGGGCGCTGACCGAAACAGACAGCCATACTGCACAAACAAGAAAAAAGTATTTCATAGTTCAAGTATTAAAATGAAGCATAAAAAGTCATGAAAAGGTAGTAAGCCATCTTTACCGCAGCCATGACCTGGGGCAGGAAAGCGGCTGATTTTAATAAGGGGCATCGTTTTGTGCATTACAAAATGCAGGCTACCTGCACTATATCCCTGTATTATCCTTACTTCGTATCCGAAAACCGGACACATGAAACCAGCCCGTCTCACCTTATTGCTGTTGCTGATACATACAGGCATATCAGCGCAAACCAACTATACCCCTCTTGTCAATCCCTTTATCGGTACCGGTGGCCACGGCCACACATACCCCGGCGCCAGTATGCCTTTTGGTATGATGCAGCTCAGTCCCGATACACGGCTCGAAGGATGGGATGGCTGCAGCGGTTATCATTATTCCGATTCCGTCATCTATGGTTTTTCGCATACACATTTAAGCGGAACGGGTATCGCCGATTACTGTGATGTATTGCTGATGCCATTTACCGGCGACGTAAAATGGATGAACAAAGAGTATGCTTCACCATTTTCGCATCAAAATGAAAAAGCAAGTCCCGGCTATTATGAAGTGATGCTGGATAAACATCATATCAAAGCAACGCTGACTACGGATACACGATCCGGTATGCATGCCTATACATTTGATGCTGCTACTGCAGAAGGAAAGATATTGCTCGACCTGCAGCACCGCGATGAAGTGCTGGAGTCTTCCCTCGAGATCATTAATGAATATGAAATAAGAGGTATGCGCCGCAGCAGGTCATGGGCGCAGGATCAGACGGTCTTCTTTTATATGCGGTTTGAAAGACCGTTCAAAGAATATGGTGTTGCATTGAACAATGTAGTACAGAAAGACATTCGTTCAGCCTCCGGGAAAAACATCAAATCTTATTTTGTGTTTGATACAGGAGAAAATAAAAAAGTACAGGTGAAAACGGGCATCTCCGGTGTAAGCATGGAGAATGCCAAACTCAACCTTGATACGGAAATACCCGGATGGGATTTTGATGCCGTAAGGAAAAATGCAGAAAAAGCATGGAATAAAGAATTAGGAAAGGTTGACATCAAAGGGGGCACATACGACCAGCAGGTGGCTTTTTATACAGCATTGTATCATTCGATGCTCGCCCCGAATGTATATACCGATGTGAACGGCGATTACCGTGGTACTGATCTGAAAATTCACAAAGCCGAAGGCTTTACCAATTATTCCGTCTTCTCTTTATGGGACACACACCGGGCCTTGCATCCGCTGATGTCCATCATCAACCGCAAAAGGACCAACGACTGGATCAACACTTTCCTTGCCCAATATAAATACGGCGGTATGCTGCCCGTATGGGAGCTCAGCGGTAATGAGACCTTCTGCATGATCGGTTATCATGCAGTACCGGTGATCACGGATGCATACCAGAAAGGCATCCGTGATTTTGATACACAGCTGGCGTTGAAAGCAATGACAGACTATGCCGGAAGCAAACGCTATGGCCTGCCTCAGTACATACAACAAGGTTTTATCAGTAATGACGGCGATCATGAAAGCGCCTCCAAAACTGTGGAGTACGCCTACGACGACTGGTGCATTGCACAGTTCGCTGAATGGACAGGTAATAAAGACGTGCAATTGCAATACCTGAAGCGGTCCTTGCAATACCGCAATCTCTTTGATCCCCGCAGCAAACACATCCGCGGCAAAGTGCAGGGCTTCTGGTATTCTCCTTTCGATGCGACAGAGGTCAACAACTTTTTTACCGAAGGCAATGCCTGGCATTATTCTTTTACAGCGCAACAGGATATTGACGGGTTGAAAAAGATCTATGGTGGTAATACTGCATTCACACAAAAACTCGAAGAACTCTTTACCACGCAAAATAAACTGAGCGGCCGCGATCAGGCCGACGTTACCGGGCTGATCGGGCAATATGCACACGGCAATGAACCGAGCCATCACATGGTCTATCTTTTTAATTATGCCGGCAAACCCTGGCGTACACAGGAGCTGGTGCATAAAATATGTACGGAATTCTATCCGAATAATCCCGACGGCCTGATCGGTAATGAAGACTGCGGGCAGATGAGTGCCTGGTTCGTACTCAGTGCAATGGGTTTTTATCCCGTTACCCCCGGCAGTGGTGTATATGCGCTTGGCACACCATTGTTTGATGAAGTGAATATCCGTTTAGAGAATGGAAAAACAGTTGTCATCAAAACAAAGGATCACAGCGCCGGCAATTTTTATGTAAAGGATGTATGGCTGAACGGCAAAGCTCATCCGCTCACCTATATCCATCATACCGATATCGCCGATGGCGGCGAGCTGGTATTTGGCATGAGTGGTCAGCCCGATGAACAAAGAGGTATTACTGAAAAAGACATGCCCCATTCTTTGGTGCCCGATGATCAGTTCACGGCCGTACCATATTTTGATATGGACAGTTATAAGTTCAAAAAAAGTTTACCGGTAAAACTGAAACACCTTGACCCGGCCGCTGCCATTTATTACAGTGTGCAACCGGAAGGAAAAGAAGCAACAGCATTTACCCGTTACACAAAACCATTCATGATAAGCAACACAGCATGGGTAAAGCTGTATGCTGAAGAGAAGGGAATTAAAAGCCCTGTTACACAGCGGAAATTCCACCAGGTACCTGCAGGCCTCAGTATTACTGTACTGAGCGAAGTACATCCCATGTACACGGCCGGTGGTAAGGAGGCGCTGATAGATGGTATCATGGGCAATGAGAACTGGAAGAACGGCGAATGGCAAAGTTATTTTGCCAAAGACTTCGAAGCCATCATTGACCGGCAAACGATAAAGCCTTTACACTATGTGGGCATACATGTATTGCAGGAAATAAGTCCGTGGATCGTTTATCCCAAAGAAGTACAGTTTGCCATCAGTAATGACGGAAAAAAATATACCCCGCTGATCACTGTAAATAACAATGCCGGTACAGATACAAAAGGGATCACCCACCAGGTGCTCGGCACTGCCGTGAATGTCAAAACAAGGTTCATCAAAGTAAAAGCTATCAGCGGCGGTTCTTTACCCGCCTGGCATGAAAGCGCCGGCTCTCCAAGTCATTTGTTCATTGATGAGGTGATCGTGAAGTAAAGCTGTTTTTCGAAACGGCCGGCGCTGTTGACAATTGTTATGAAATTTCCCGGCTCTTATCGCTCCGTGGCCCGATACCGGATTAATTAGTCTATCTTCCTTCATTACCGTCCTCTTTTTCTGTTCCCTTCCGCATCCCCGTCAAAACAACGGACTGAATGTATCTGTTCAGCCACGATCAAGTAACCAACACATCTCCATAATGAAACAGATCTTTTTTTGCCTTACTGCTGCTTTTGTACTGGCAGCCTGCAACAATGAGAAAAAAACAGATACCGCCGGCGGTGAAACAAAGACGGACAAACCTGCTGTCACTTTGCCTTATACGGCCTCTTATTCTTCATCCTTTGAAATGGGAAACCCGGAATACAGCGCCACCATCCTGCAGGGAAGCTGGAAGGATTGGGAAGAGAACAAGCTGGATAATATGAAAAACTGGATTGCTGATACCATTACGGCTTTTCATAGTGACAACAGCATGGTAAAAGGCGCCGATAGCCTGGCAGCCCGCTGGAAAAGGGCCCGTGCCGGGTACACATCGGTCATAGATACGATCGAAGCTGTGATACCCGTGTACAGTACGGATAAAAAAGAGAACTGGGTGCTGGTATGGGCCATGGAGATCAATACTAAGACTGATGGAACAAAGGATACCGTGGCTCTCATGGAGACATGGCGGATCAACAAGGACGGCAAAGCCGACTTTTTACTGCAATACGATCGGGCAAAACGAAAAAAATAATTAATTCCTGTAATTACCGGTCACGGTGACACAAAGACCCCTGCCCGCAGCAGGGGTCTTTGTACGGAATGATGTTCGGATAATTATCATGCCGCAGAGCAATATGACATCGCTCTCCTTAATGAAACACCAGCCAGCCGGAACCGGAATCTTTTTCCATTCATCATGTTGCCCTGATCCATGCCCGTTTATTTCCTACCTTCAGAAGCTCTTCTGCATTTCTATTTTCATTTTTAAAAACTGTTTATGAAAAGAATAGTTTTCCTCTCCGCATTATTATCCTCTTTCACTACGATCGCACAAATAGATGCCAGGCTTTTTCGTTATCCCGACGTATCAGCTACGCAGATCGCATTTGTGTATGGTGGTGATATCTGGATCGTACCAAAGACAGGAGGAACAGCCAACCGGCTGACCTCTTCCACCGGTGAAGAAGCATTCCCAAGATTTTCTCCCGATGGAAAAACACTGGCTTTCTCTGCCACCTATGATGGCAACACTGATGTTTACACCATGCCTGTTACCGGCGGTGTTCCCGTTCGCCTTACCTGGCATGCGGCGCCTGAACGTGTACTTGACTGGCATCCTGATGGAAAAAGGATCTTATTTGCTTCCGGTCGTGAAAGCGGTACTCCCGCATACAGACAACTTTACCTTGTATCCGCCAAAGGAGGGTTACCGGAGAAACTCCCGGTACCTTATGGCGAACTCGCTTCTTTTTCTCCCGATGGTAACAGCATCACGTATGTTACGAAGATCACGGAGAGCTATCCTTTCAAAAGAATACGCAGTGGTTTGGCTTCCGATGTATTGATCTATGACCTGAAAAAAGGAACGGCCGATAATATCACCCGGTCAGACGCAACAGAGGGCAAGCCGGTATGGGTGAATAACAAGATCTATTACATATCTGACGATGACGTCAATAAAAGAAGGAATATCTGGGTATATGATAATGATAAAAAAACAAAGACACAGCTGACGCATTTTGCAGATATTGATATCAATCACATGTCTGCCGGGCCTTCTGACCTGGTATTCCAGGCAGGCGGAAAAATGTACCTGCTCAATCTTTCCGGCAATAAATACGATGATGTAAAGATCAATGTCGTCGCTGATATTTCTACATTGATGCCAAAGACGGTCAATGTCGGCAACAGCATCACCGGCTTTGAAATTTCTCCCGATGCCAAACGCACTGTCTTTGAAGCAAGAGGCGATCTCTTCAGCATACCGGCTGAAAATGGTGTCATCATCAATCTCACCAATACCAGCGGTGCATGGGAACGCAATCCTGCCTGGTCGCCGAATGGAAAGTGGCTCGCTTACTGGAGTGATGAAAGCGGCGAGAATGAAATATGGCTCCGCGATAATGCATCCGGGCAGGCAAAAAAGATAACTGATTTTGGCAGAGGCATGGGCTGGAATCTGGCCTGGTCACCCGACAGCAAAAAGATCGTATTCATCAATGACCTGCAGGAAATAAAATTGTTGACTGTTGCTGATAACAAAGTTGAAACGATCGATCATACTACTGATAATACCTATGGTGCATTGGCAGGATTTGGTGTAAGCTGGTCGGCCGATAATAAATGGATCGCTTATTCAAAAGGAAAAGAAAACCTGAACAATGCCATCTTTTTATACAATGTAGATAATAAAAAACTCACACAGGCCACTTCCGGTTATTATAATGATGCCAATCCTGTTTTTGATCCGACCGGAAAATACCTGTTCTTTACTACCAACCGGAACTTCAATCCTGTTTACAGCAATTTTGATAACACCTGGATCTATCCTAACAGTACACAGCTCGCTGTAGCCACACTCGACCCTTCCACACCGGCATTGCTCTATGCAAAAAATGATGAAGCAAAGCTGGATACAGCTTCAGCAGGTAAGGACAATAAAGACAAAGCCGCTGCTGATACAGCAAAGAAAACGCCGCCTAAAGCAGCAACTGCTTCTGCCAAAGTTGATCCCGAAAACCTCGAACGCCGCCTGGAAATCCTTCCTGTGCCTGCGGGCAATATCGGTGGACTGTATGCAGCCGAAGGCAAATTGGTTTATATCCGTTTCCCCAATACCGGTTCTGCTTCTGGTGGTCAGCCGGCGATCAGTTTATATGATATAGAAAAACGGGAAGAGAAAACATTGCTGGCCGGTTCAAGTGCTTATGTGAACTCTGCCGATGGAAAAAATTTACTGGCCCGTAACAACAGCAATGGATTCGGCATTATAAAAATAAACCCCGACCAGAAACTCGATAAGCTGCTGCGTACTTCTGAAATGGAAATGCAATTACGTCCGCAGGAAGAATGGATGCAGCTCTTTAATGATACCTGGCGCCGCTACCGTGATTTCTTTTATGATCCCGGTATGCAGCAGGTGGACTGGAAAGCTATGCGCAAAGAGTATGGCGACATGATGAAAGATGCTATCACCCGCTGGGACGTCAGCAATATTTTGCAGGAAATGCTGTCTGAACTGGCAGCCGGTCATACGTATGTGGGCGGTGGTGATGTAGAGCAATCAAGAAACCGTACCAATGGTTTCCTGGGTATCGACTGGGCGCTGGACAATAATTTGTATAAAGTAAAACGCATCGTTCATGCGGCCCCCTGGGACAATGAAGTGCAGTCGCCATTGGAAGCATCGGGTATCAATATAAAAGAAGGCGATTATATTTTAGCGGTCAACGGAAGAAATCTTGATCCGGCTATCGATCCTTATGCGATGTTTGAAGGGCTGGCCGGTAAGACGGTTGCCCTGCGGGTGAACAGCAAACCCTCTTTTGAAGGCTCCCGTGAAGTGATCATTAAAACATTGCAGCCGCAGGAGGAAGCAAGATTGCGTCACCTGGAATGGATAGAAGGCAACCGCAAAAAAGTGGAAGAGTTGTCCGGTGGAAAACTCGGTTATATGTATATGCCCAATACCGGCACACAGGGGCAGACAGAACTCATGCGCCAGTTCTATGCACAGATAGATAAGCAGGGATTTGTGGTAGATGAACGTTTCAATGCAGGCGGACAGCTGGGTGACCGTTTTATTGAAATGCTCAACCGGCCTGACATTTATAATATAGCCTGGCGCAATGCCGGTGTAACCAGGTGGCCGCAGAAAGGAAACAATGCCCCGAAGGTGATGCTCATCAACGGATGGGCAGGCAGCGGTGGCGATGCATTTCCCTGGGCTTTCCAGCAATTGAACCTGGGTCCCATCGTCGGTGAAAGAACACTGGGTATTTTGGTGGGTCCTGCTACCACGCATCGCCTGATGGATGGCGGCACGATCACTGTTCCCGACGCACGATTATATGGCGCTGATGGTAAATGGTTCGCTGAAGGATATGGTATCAAACCTGATATTGAAGTGTGGGATGATCCTGCACAACTCGCCAAAGGCACCGACCCGCAACTGGTACGTGCCGTACAGGAAGCATTGAAGCTGGTAAAGGAAAAACCAAGAGTATTGTATCCAAGACCGAAGTTTGAAGACAGAAGTGCGAAGGGGTTGAAGGGATATTAGTTATTTCTCGCAGCGGCGCTAAGGCGCAACGAATAAACCGATTTTCCAGCGCTGCGTCGTGGCGCCGTTGCGAGATATTTATATTAGGGTTAGAAGCCTTTTTTATCAGCTGCGTATAAGGTTTATCACCAGTTTTATCATGATCTCTTTATCATCCGGGTTACTTTGAGCGACTAGTAATGCAAGCGCTACCAAAGCGTTGTCATTTATTTTGAGTTCCCCTGATCTTTTAAAGCGGTGTTTATTCTTTTCGAGAAACCATACAAATAAAAATGCACCAATTCTTTTATTGCCGTCTGTGAAAGGATGGTTCTTGATAACAAAATACAATAAATGCGCTGCCTGTTCTTCAATGCTTTTATAGAGATATTCACCACCGAAGGTTTGTACAACAGAATTCAATAAACTTTCAAAGCCTCGATCCCGTTCATTGCCAAACAAACCGGAAGCTTCTTTCTTTTTAATAAGTTGTTTCTTCAGTTCTTCAATAGCCTTTACTGCTTCGCCGTATTCAATTTCATAGGTTATGTTTTCATTCAGCTTTTTATCCGGCAGGTTGTTGCTGTCAAACTGGTTTAATAAGATAAAGCTTTGGGTGTAGCTGGTTATTATTTCCAGCAACCCTTTTGCCTCCGTTGCACTCAACTGTTCTGTGTTACCGGATTGCCCGATAAGATTGACAGCCCGTTTTAACTCCTCAACATTTTGCTGCATTTGCTGCAGGCGTTTTTCATTGAGGGTATAACCGTTTACCAAATGATCTTTCAATCTTTGAGTAGCCCATTGACGGAACTGGGTGCCCCGTTTGGATTTAACCCGGTAACCGACAGAGATAATGACATCAAGATTATATGCCTCCACCTCCCTGGAAACCATTCTGTTGGCCTCTTTTTGAACTGTCAAATATTTTTTGACAGTTGCCTTTCTTTTTAATTCGCCTTCCTTATAAATCTGGCGAATATGATGGCTAATGTTTTGTTTTGAACTTGAAAACAATTCAACCATTTGCGATTGATTTAGCCACACAGTATCCTCTTCAAAGTTTACTTCAATCTCAGTCTGCTTATCCTTTGTTTGGTATATTTCGATCTGGTTCATTTTTTAAAATTACTAAAGTGTTCAATGAGAAAATTGTGTACTAATCATATTTAAAGAAAGCTCCTCGCTCGATTGCTAAAACAATATGTGTTTCATTCCTTAGCTGTTCTTCGGTCAAATCTTCCTCATAAGAGTCGTCTATTTCATTATGTACATCGAATGTCTTTGTTTCGGGGAAATAGGTTATTCGTTTACTACTTCTACATATTCCGCCAGCTAGAAGCATAAAGAATTCGGCCATTCCTTTTCGGTCGTCATATATCGCTTCTTGTTTCAATTGTTCGACAGAGGTAATCTTTTTCATGATTTAGGTTTATGCAAAATTAAGAAATGACCCTTAAAGTCCGTTGACTTAAAAGCCACAAAATCTGACCTTCCTGGCATGGATATTAAACTTAAAGTTGGTCAACGAATAAAAGAGCTACGAAAAGAACTTGAACTATCTCAAGAAGCATTAGCAAACGAAGCTGAAGTAGATAGGACCTATGTAACCGATGTCGAGAACGGCAGGAGAAATGTTTCATTGGAAATACTGGAAAGATTAATTAAAGCTCTCAAAGTCTCGATTTCTGAATTTTTTAATAGCAAAGAGTTTAAAAAATAGTGGCAATTTATCCCGGAGATATTATCTCTCATGCAGAGATGTGTATGGAGGAAGGCATCAGCCTTCAAAAAGGGATGAACTTTCGTGTTAAAGGCGGAACTACTGTTATACTAATGTCTTTACGAAAAGGTGCTCCTTATGCAGATAGAGTAGAGGAAGATGGAGAAATTCTTATTTACGAAGGGCATGACGTTCCAAAAAATTTGGCTAAGTATCCTAAATCCGTTGATCAGCCCGACTATACTCCACGAGGCACATTAACAGAAAATGGGAAATTTTTTCAAGCGGCGATGAATTATAGAGATGGAAAGGCTTCTGCAGAATTGATTAAGGTTTACGAAAAAATTAAAGATGGAATTTGGGCTTATAACGGAGTCTTTGAATTAGTAGATGCTTGGATTGAAAAATCAGAAGAAAGAAATGTTTTCAAATTCAAGCTACACATAACGGACAAAACAATTGACCAAAAAGAAAAACGAGCTGTTGAATTAAAAGACTTAGATCACAATAGAATGATTCCAACTTCTGTTAAACTTGAAGTTTGGAAACGAGACAAAGGGCAATGTGTTCAATGTGGAAGTAAAGACAATTTACATTTTGATCATATACTACCTTATTCAAAAGGTGGGACTTCTTTAAAGGCCGAGAATATTCAATTACTTTGTGCGAGGCATAACTTAGAAAAACGAGATAAGATACAATAGAGTTATTGTCAGCATTTCAGACCCTGCCGGTAGGCAAGTTTGTATCCTTTGCCCCTATGCGGCTCATGTTATAGCTACGGGTCTTTTTATCATGTACGTCGGCCATGCTGCAAAATTATCACCCGTCATCTGTTTTTGAGATACCGACACAAGAGAATAAAAATCCCTAATTTCAAATCAATTATTTCCCTCCATGACAGATCCTGAAAAACTTTTTTTAGCCATTTCCCATTTCGCCGGGCTCAGCAAAGAAGCCTTTGAGCTGTCCGAACCATTATGGCAATACCATGAATATAAAAAAGGGGATGTGTTCAATAAACAACGATCGGTTTGCCGGTATATGGGTTTTGTATTGCAGGGTGTGTTCCGTTCCTATATCATAGATGGCAAAACCGGTGAAGAAAAAAATGTATTTCTTTATTCGGCCAATGGCTTCGTGGTCACATTCAAAAGTTTTATCAATCAAATACCCTGCGATTACCATACACAGGCCGTCACCGATGCGGCTACCATGCAACTACATATCACCGACCTTATGAGGCTCTACAAACAATCACATGAGTGGTCAACCTTTGGCCGCCTGCTGGCGCAGGAAGCCTTTAACGTGGTGATGACCCGTGTAGAAGGGTTTATGTTCAAAACTCCCGAAGAAAGATACCTCGATCTTATCAACCAGCACCCCGATATTTTCAATACCGTTCCGCTTTACCATATCTCCTCCTATCTTGGCATACAGGGGCCCTCGCTCAGCCGCATCCGCAAAAGAATTTTGAGCAGGTAGTATATCTCGCAGCGGCGCCACGTCGCAGCG
>JAEUVK010000078.1 GCA_016787135.1 Chitinophagaceae bacterium
AAATCCGATCGTTGTATCCAGCGTTTTTACATTGCTTATTGGCCTGCTCTTAAAATCCATCTTATTCCAGAAGCGATCATCAATACTGGGAGAAAGTTTGTAATCGCCTTTGCTATTTCTTTTATCTTTTGGCAGCGGCTGGTAATAGGGCACTTCGAGTTTCTTATGAAGTATGTATTTACTGCCTTCCTTTTTCAACCCCTCACTGTAAAAATATCCCGTGCTGAAAAAATTGCTGGACAGCCGCATGTATTTCAAGATCGCATCTCCTTTTCTGAAAGAAAAGAAGTCAGGACTGTTTGAACGACCCGATGCAACAATAAACGGCCAGTCGACCCCACCAAAGAGTGTGGCTGTAATATTCTTTCTTCTTATGCGGAGCAAATGAGAAGTAGCAAATAGTTTTTCATAATTATCAGGGAGCGGGGCTGGCGCCGGTAAGGTCTTTTGCAACTCATCGTTCTCTAAAAAATAGAACAGCGACCTGTCCAGCACGGCTTCACTAAACCCTTTTCGTGTCTCTATTTCCTTCGCAATAGCTGCAAAAAAACTATCATTATCATGAATGGCCATATAGCGGTACAGGAGATAATACAAACTGCTTTGACGTGCAGCATACTGGTCCTGCCGGCGGGAATCGGCACTCACCAGGTCACCGTTTGGCTCCATATAGTAATACATCATCGCCAGGTTCTTTCTTACCGGTTCAAGCAATTTTGGTTTTTTGAGTAGTCGGGCCATCGTAATAAATGCGGTATTCTCTACTGCGGAATAGGTACCGCTCCGCTCAGGATAATGGCCATCGCTGTCCATATAAATTCCTTCGCCAAGCCAGTCCCCGATCCGGTCAATATATTTTTTATCCGGGTAAAGATCATTGATAAGGGCTAATGCTGCACAGATCACCCACCGGTGATTAGGTGTATGCACGCCGCCTTTTACAAGACCTTCTCCCGCTTTGCTGATGATCTTTTTTATTTGCTCATTAACAGCAGTCAGATCCGTTGAACCGTCTTTCTTCAAAACAGCGGCCGCAGGGCAAAGTATCTCCATCACAAAAGCCGTGTCCGGCGGCGATTCAAGATTTCCCACATTCACTGTACCATCTTCAGATTGGGATGCAGATAAAAACTGCGCCAGCAACTCCATTTTGGAGATCAGCACACGGTCGTGATAATATGTTGAACCCGGAAAACAATACGATGCCGATAACACAGAAAAATCATACGCAGTTCTTCTGCTGAACTTAAGAGTATCGGCCTGGATACTGTTGAGCAGCAGGCCAGCCTGTTTATCATTGGCCTCTGACAGGCGTTTGAGCATCATTTCATCAATGTCATTGGAATTCATACCCGGCAATTCTTCAGCAAACAACCTGTAATACAAAGGCGTCAATGCTGTCAGCGTTCCCATCTTTAAAAAGTCCGCACGTTTCATAAATCATGGTTTTGAAAATAATAATCACCAGTAAACAGTATATAATGCGGCCAATATCCCGCAAACGATCAGTGAACCGGCCACGAAACCTGCTGATACCCTGAACATGGAAGTATCCACTTCTATTGCATGCTTATCAGATGCAGGTCTTGGTTTCACCAGGCTAATAATGATCATAACAGCTGCCACTGCAAAAAAAGTAATCGTCATCCTGTCCAGAAATGGATAATCCGGAAATGTCCCGTTTGTCCACGACGGCAAAAATTTCAGTATCGTAGAAATGGGAATAGTGAGCACAGCCCCCGCCAATGCTGCGCCGGCGGTAGTTTTTTTCCAGAACATCCCCAGTAAAAAAATTGCCAGCACGCCGGGAGAAAGGAATCCTACATATTCCTGTATAAATTGATACGCCTGGTCAAGTGACCGCAGAGCCGGTGTGACAATAGCTGCCAGTAACATAGAAATGATAACAGCCCATCGGCCAACCCTGACCAGTTTTGTATCCGGGGCCTCTTTGTTGAAATATTTTTTATAAATATCCAATGAAAATATCGTGGAAATACTGTTTGCCTTACCGGCCAATGAGGCAACAATGGCAGCTGTCAGTGCAGCAAAAGCCACTCCTTTTAATCCGGCAGGCAGCAAATTCATTAAAGTAGGGTAAGCATGATCGGGTTTTAGTTTTCCTGCTGTGTCCACCATTTCCTGCTGAAACATGCCATTCTGATGCAATACATACATGGTAATACCGGGCAAAACAGCAATAACAGGTATCAGCAATTTCAAAAAGGCAGCGAACAGTATCCCGTTTCTTGCAGTTTTCAGATCAGCGCCCAATGCACGTTGTACAATATATTGATTACACCCCCAGTAAGCCAGGTTATTGATCAGCATACCGCCAACCAGTACCGACAAGCCCGGCAACTCGTTATAATGCGGACTTGACTTATCGAATATCATGTGAAAATGATCCGGCGCTTCTTTTCTTAATACGCCAAGTCCTTTCAGAATATCACCCTCAAACCCAAACTTATCTGCCAGCAACGACAAAGCAAGGTAGGTAGTGACAAGCCCTCCCAGTAACAGCACCACTACCTGCACTACATCTGTATAGCCTATCACTTTCATTCCTCCAAGAGTGACGATAATGGAAAACACACTTAACGCTGCAATACTCCATTCAAAACTTATCGGGGAAATAGAAGAAATAGCCAATGCTCCCAGGTAAATGATGGAAGTCAGGTTAACGAATACATACACCAGCAACCAGAATATTGCCATGACCGTACTCACCTTATCACTGTACCGTTGCGCCAGGAACTGCGGCATGGTATAGATCCTGTTTTTAAGATATAGCGGAATGATAAAAATGGCAACAATGATCAAGGTGGCGGCGGCCATCCATTCATATGTTGAAATGGCAAGCCCTATCTTAAATCCCGACCCCGACATCCCGATAAAATGCTCAGCAGAAATATTGGAAGCGATCAACGAAGCACCAATAGCCCACCACGTTAAAGAACCCTCCGCGAGGAAAAAATCCTTGCTGCTCATGGCAGCGGATTTCTTTTTGTGGTAGATATAATAGCCATAAGCCGATACAGCTATAAAGTAGATAAAGAAAACAATGTAATCGGCTAACTGCAGCTTATTCATTGGCAAACGGTTTCATTATGATGAAAGAGCCTATCCGGAAAAAAATATAAAAAATTATTTACTTATTACAGTTCTATAAATGATCTTCCCGGTATGACCGATCGCTTGCACCAGCAACTGATCACCTGTAACTGAAAACAGCATATATCCGTATTCCGATGCGGCCATCTTACTTATGTCCAGCAATGTTGCCGGTGTTTTTTCAGAAGCCGCCCCTGAAATAAAATGTGCTGTTTTGCCATTTGCTTTCAGGTGCTGCAGGCTATGCTCGTGGCCGGAAAGATATACATCCACTCCGTATTTATCGAATAAGGGTTCTAAGGAATTACGGATAGCTTTTGTATCGTAGCTTTCTGTCCGGCTGCCGCCGGTGTACATCGGGTGATGCCCCACTACGATCTTCCATTTTATATTGGGTGATGGATCGCTCAATATCTTACCAAGCCATTTTTTTTGCCTGGTACTGTCCTGCGTTCTTACATTAGGGCCATATTCAGCATTCTTATAAAATTCAGGAATCAGCGGATTAGTGTCTATGAAAGCAATGAGCACGGCCTGCGTGGTATCGCCGTTGATAAAAAACTTCTTTGAATAGTACCTTGCGGGCATCTTCCATCTCCTGCTGATGTTTGAATACTTCACCTGGGCATCCGGGTTGCTTTTATAATCATGATTGCCAAGTACCGGGTACCAGTCCCATTGCAGGTGAAAATCAGTATAAATATCTTCGAAAGAATAACGCCATAGCGGGTCCCATTCACTGATTACTCCGCTGGGATAAAAATTATCGCCTGTGGCAATAATGAACTGTGTATTCATTTCCGTAGCTGTCTTCCCCATTTGTACTGCTACTTCCTTCTGGTGATCGGCGCCGTTGCGTCCCCAGTCACCCATAGCTATAAAGTGCAGAGCCTTTTCCTTTTTGAACAGCGTAGCTCCTTCTTGGGGAACATTTGCTGAATCCCTCACATACACTTGTGCAGGTGAAGCGACACTTAGTAGGAAAAAAAAGAACAAGGCAAAAACTCTGCTGAATATACTTTTCATAGTTATAAATATAAACTATAGAAAAATCCCGGGGCTGGAAAACCCCGGGCCTCATAATGATTGCTTGCTATATCTGTATAACTGCTTAACCTAATAGCCTTGATTTTGTGCCAGGTTCGGATTTGTCGCAATGGCAGATGTCGGGATCGGGAATACCCGGCGGTAAGTATCCGTATTTGTTTTCCCTAATCCCCAGGTATTCTCGTACTTGCCAAAACGGATCATATCATTGCGGTGCCAGCACTCCCATGACATTTCACGACTGCGTTCAGAATACAGATCATCCAACGTAACGCTGGTCCATGCGGCAGTGGTAGTACGCACTGCTCTTACCATATTTACCAATGACAATGCTGTATGGCCCATGGTTGCTGTTCCTCCTCTCAGAATAGCTTCGGCCTTCATCAGGATAATATCAGAAAGGCGGAAGACCGGGAAGTCATTATTCTGGTTACGTGTAATAGAGTTCGGGTCTGGCAGGAACTTGTTATTCCGGTAGCCGGTATTCCAGGCAAGTTCATCCCTGCCTACATCATATGAGCCTGCTCCAAGCCGGCTGACGTTACCGAGCGGAGAAATGTTCAACTGATAGGTATAAGCTGCCCCCGGGCTGCCGCCGGTATAAAACTGATCATAACCCAGGTTGGTGGTACGTACCATAATAGGGCTGCCATCAGGCCAGTATTGCAAACCGGTAAGCCACTGGTTATTCCTGATATCATTAGGATCGTTGAAATGAGCATAGAACTCATTGGTAGTGCAACGGGGACCACTGGGGCGGTTATTCACTAAGCCGTTGCCTGTTGTCAGATTTAAGGTTATCTGATTATAGGAATAACTCCCGGGTGTTGAAGCGGAGTAACGGTACTTGATCCCAAGATTCCGGTTCAGGTCATACCTGGCAAAAAACATCCATCCATTAGAAGTAGCGGGATCAAAAGGAATAGCAAAAACAAATTCCTTAAAAGATGGTCCGTTGGTTGGACCAAACATATTAAAATAAGTAGAACGGGATTCAAGTGCATATTGAGTACCGCCACCGGCATTCATCACGCTGTCACAAGCAGCTATACATTCATTGAATTTAGCAGTGCCGGTATATACCTGCGCATTGAGGTACATTTTCGCCAACAGAGCATAGGCCATATAACGGGTGGGCTTACCATAGGTGACCGAACCCGAGACTGTTTTAAGGAAAGGAATAGCTGCTTTCAGTTCACTTTCTACAAAATTGAATACCTCTGTTCTTGTAGCCCTGGCTTTCAGTTCTGTGCTTCCGTACACAGTATCCAAAGGCACACCGCCATAAAGGTCCATCAAATTAAAATAGAAGAAAGCACGCATGGTTCTCAATTCTGCCAGACTGGTATTTTTTACAGCTCCTTCATCCGATTTTCCTACAATATAAATTGTCTGGTTAGCCATACCTATCAGGTTAGTCCAGAAGCCCCACATACCGCCCACATTGGGGTGGTCTTTGGTCCATGTATGCAGGTGGAGATCCTTATAACGGTTACCATCTACCCAGTCAGACCCGTACGTCAGCAGGGCCGACTCATCGGTGGACTGGCTTTGCAGGAAGAATATATCGGTGGTATATGCACCACGAAGGGTAGTATAGATAGGCCCCATTACAGCGTTGTACTGCGCTTCGGTCTTTGGAAATGTTTCAGGGGTTAGCTCTGATACAACATCCACTTCCACCTTATGACAGGAAGAAAACACACCCGCCAGCAGCGCCAGGAAAGCCAAACGGTTTATAGTCTTTTTCATAATTCGTTTTTTTTGATTCATTAAAAAGTAAGATTTACACCAAACATGATCGTACGGGTCTTCGGATAGAAGTTGTTATAATCAATACCCGGAGAAACACCGCCCTGGTTGATCTCAGGATCAATACCTGAGTATTTGGTAATTGTAATTAAGTTGTTGCCGGTTGCATATACCCGCAAACTGCTTATCCCTTTAACCGGGCTGGTGAATATATAAGAAAGAGTGGCATTATCCAGCCGGATATAGTTACCTTTCTCAATATAACGGGTGGAATAATAGGAATTTCGGTTATCCGCAATCTTGTCATCCTTGGCGCTTTCGAGTATATTATTCTGTGCAGCAGCTGTCACATACGACAAGTCAGCCCTTGTAGCATTGAATATCTTGTTGCCGAACACGCCCCTGAAAAACAGGTTAAGGTCCCATTTGCCATAGCGGAAGCTGTTGTTCCAGCCCATCAGCAGTTTGGGTTGCGCATCGCCAACATAGAAGTAGTCGGTACCGATAGCAGGGTTGGTGGTAAGAGTTTTGTCCTTTTTATAAAACTGAGAAACACCGTTGGCATCTTTACCGGCATATTCCAGTGAAAAGAACTGACCGATAGGTCTGCCTACTTTCAGCAACTGTAATGTAGCGCCGGTTTGACCGGGACCTTCAGGATCGGAATAGCGGATAGAATCGCCGTTGGCATAAGGCCCTTGCAGGCTGGTAATTTCATTCTTGTTAGTCGCCAGATTCAGCGTAGTATTCCAACTGAATAGTTTGTTACTGACAGGCGTTGCGTTCAGGGTCAGTTCAAGACCCTTATTATTGATACTACCTCCGTTTGCCCAAAGGTTGCCACCGGGAACAAGAGAGGCCGAAACACGGTAGTTGAACAGCATGTCTGTTGTATTCTTATTGTACCAGTCGAGTGAACCGCTGATCTTATTTTTTAGAATGGTGAAATCAATACCTACATTAGTGGTGGCCACTTCTTCCCATTGCAGATCGGGGTTGGAACCCTGTATCGGACCATAAGCATTATCCTGTACACCATTATTATAATAAGTACCGGTAATACCATAAATCAGTTTGCTGGTATAGGCACCAATACCACCTGAGTTGCCAGTTACGCCATAGCTGAATCTCAGTTTCAGATCATTGAAGATATTTTGATTCTTCATAAAGGACTCATTGATGATCCTCCAGGCGGCCCCCACAGAGGGGAAATAACCCCAAGCATTATTTTCTCCAAAAACTGAACTTCCATCACGACGCAGTGAGGCTTGCAATAAGTAGCGATCTTTATAATTGTAATTCAGACGGCCAAAATCAGAGATCAGACGAATTTGTCCATAAGCCAGGTCGCTTCCCAGGTTTATTCTGTAACTGGCGATAGCATAAGGGTTGCCTAATACCAAATTGGTATACCCAAGATTGTCCGAAGGAAAATTGGTGCTGGATGCCTGCAATCCTTCTCCGTAGGTGGTTTCCTGCCAGGAATAACCAACCACAACATTCACCTGATGATCACCAAACCTGCGGTTCCAGGTCAGATAGGATTCAGCTGTTTTAAATGTATTCTGGAAG
>JAEUVK010000100.1 GCA_016787135.1 Chitinophagaceae bacterium
TGGCAAACCAGTTATCGAATTGCAATTTAACGGCAGCCGCATTGAACTTGTCACATTCCAGTCCTAAGCCGGCGCCACCGGTATAGTTGGTATGCCCGGTGGACGTATGCCCGATCCGTACGATCATCCAGTTACCGGAAGACGCTGTCCAATCAAGGTTACCCTCCTTGTCCATTTTACCGGTAAGATTAATGACATTTTCCAACGGCACTGCATCTTTTACTGTCACCTGTTGTCCGGTTGTAGCTGTTGCCACTCTCCACATACTGCCATTCTTCGCTTCGTACTGGTGAATGACAGTTTCTCCCGACAAATAAATTCCATTTACTTTGAAAGAAGGTCTCCATTTGGCCGCATCCAGATCTTCCGATCCCGGTTCGCTTCCTTCTTTATCATATACGAACCGGAAATATTTCGCCGTAGTAGCCGGTATAGCATGCGTATAGTCTTCGTCCGTATCCTGCCAGCCATGACGGGGACATTCCAATCGTGTAACGGTGCTGAAGTTTATACCATCATCACTTGCCTGCACGATCAGCCGTTGTGCCTGGTAATTGTTGCCGCCCACATGTATCGTTATCGAACGACAGGTAAAAGGTTCTGAATAACTATATTGTATCCAGCAGGCGGTATCACTTTTGAAACTTCCTTTCCCGTTACGGTCAGCTAGGAAACTGGCTTTGCTTCCGTTACTGGTCGTCACTTCCGGAATAAGCGTAGCTGCTGACATATCCATCGTAAGGGGGTAGGCAAAGACAGCTACATCTTTGTAGAAATTTTCTTTGGCGTCCGGTTGCGGCAGGTTGATTCTTTGTACACCGTCAGTCATCACCACCGTTTTTGTCCATACTAATTTCTGCATAGATAGTTCAGGAGTGATCCAGGGACCGCCGGCTAATGCAAAACCGTCACTGACATGCATACCTAATTGTAAGCCGAGTCTTTTTGCTTCCTGCATGGCAAATTTTACCAATGCCCACCATTCCGGTGTCAGTTGCCTTACGGTTGGCTGAAAAGGAATAGCTGACGTGGTGTCTTTGATCGGCATCAGGTAAGCACCGCCTATACCCACTTCTTTCATCGCTTCCAAATCAGCCGTGATGGCTTCTTTTGAAAAAGCTCCGTGCATCCAGTACCAGAACACCCATGGTTTTGCGGAAGCTGGAGGATGGAGAAAGGCTTGTTCAATAACATCGGCCCTTTTTGTTTGCTGAGAAATACCCGCAAGAGAAATCAACAGCAAGCCAATTAAGTTGAGAAAATATCTTTTGCTTGTCACCATTACTATTTACCTGTTAGTTTATTTCACGCAAAGACGCTAAGATTGTAAGCCGCAAAGTGCAGCCTGATCTCTTTGCCGCTTTGCTTCTTTGTTGCTTTGCGTGAAACATCAGAACTGTAATTTACTTTTCCCTTTATCAACAGAAGTTGCCACAGCAATCCCCCTGTTATCCTTATTATCCACTGCACAATAGAAATGGTACACCACCCCTTGCCATTTCACCACAAAAGGTTTGTGAGCATACTTCGCATCAAACGTTTCAGATGATTTGATGAGATCTTCCCCATTCCAGTCGGTCCAATTCACCAGGTCATAACTGCAGGCAAAGCGGTTGAATGTCTCATTCTTCCTTTCTTCCCAGAAGGCGCCGAAATAGAACATCACCCATATATCCCCTATCTTTTGTATCACACCATCACCGGTAATACCAATTTTATGATGAACAACCGGGTCAACCTGGTGCCGCTGCCAGTGAACCATATCATCACTGACTGCCATACCGATGCGTTCAAACCACCTCCATTTCGGTGTATTATTACTCGTATCCCCATTGGCGTTATAATACATTACAAATGGATGCCCTGTTATTTTATGCTTATCCCAGATCACACTGCTCTTGAATAACTTTTTATTCTCCCACCAGCGAACATCTTTATCTGTCGCGGTCAGAACCGGTTTATCCATCCTTTGCCATTCATGCGGCTTTACGATATCGCCATTTGTGCTCGCCACACCGATAGCCAGCGGTCCTGCTTCATAGCCGCGGTCCTTTCCTCCGATATACGATATCCAGTATTTTTTTTTGAATTTTTTCAGCTTATAGCTTCCGCCCCATCGGGTATCCTGCAAAGCGATATAACCGGCTTTCTGGTTATTGTCCCAGTCTGATGTATCAGAAAAACTCAACAGCCTGCCCTGTGTTTGCCATTGCAACAGGTCTTTACTTTTTGCCAGCCATGTTTCATATCCACGTCCGTCAAACACGATATAGGTCATGTACCAGTTCTTTCCTTTCCGGAAAACGGAAGGACAATCCACTTTTTTAGAACCGTTCTCCGGAGCTATCACCAGGCCATATTTATAAGGTGTCTTCACTTCTTCATAGACCTGCTGCATGATCTGTTGTGGCACCTGTGATTGAACCACTAAGGCACCAAGCACACTAAGGAACGCAAAGCAAAACTTTGGGATACTATGAGCCTTTGTGTCTTTCCGGTTCAAATAGCTAAAATCTGATCTCTTTTGCTCTTTCACTGGCTGTTTTCTTTTTTGCATTAAAAGGAACAATATAAAAGCTATAATGATAAGACCCCGGCCTGACCTGGTATTGCTCCAATGGTGCTGCGACATCGCTCCAGCTGTCATTGCCTCCTACACCCATTTGTACCAGGTCAATATTGAGGGTAATATAACCGGCATCCTTCAACCTGTTTGTATGTTTGGCATCCTGAATATTTTCTTCTGTGTAGGGCCATGCACTCATACTGAGTAAGCTGTCAGCCACGATCAGCAATCCATCTTTCGTTTTCGGATCACCCAGGTACATCCACCTTACATCTGTGCGGTTACCATTCTCCTGCGGCACTGCATAGTTTTCCATAAACTCATGGACTGGCATTTTGTAAACACCTGCATCAGCGCCATAACGTTTATCAATATAATTCTCCATGGGCCCGCGTCCAAAATATTCGATCTCTGTAAAGCCACTGTTTATACCCATTTGCATACCTACTTTCGGAAGATTGGGTAAGGAAGGATGGACACTGACAAAGAAATCTACTTTAATAACCCCATTTGCGGAAACCGTATAAATAACCTTTCCAGTTGCGCTATCACCCAATAAGTTAAACTTACTACTGATAATCGCATTTCCATTTGCAGAAAAATCCAGGAGGCGGTGTTCGAATTTTATTTCAGGATCATACCATTGTCTGAGTTTTCGTTGTGGTTTCCATCCTCTTCGGTCATTATCTGTTAAGGGGCGAGAGAAATGAGGAAGCAATGATTTAAGGATGTACGATCTGCCTTTATAGTCGTATTTGTTTAACCCAGGCTGAAAGAGGTCATGCAGTAATATGGTAAAATCCTTGCCGGCGACACGAACGCCATTTATACCTTCCTGTACGAAAGGACGATGATACACTTTCCCTTTGACGGCTATTTTCCCTGCTGATTTTAACAGCAACTGGTTAGAGGCAATCTGAAAACCTGCCGGAGCCCATAGTTCATCCTTCTGCAATACAAACTTCAGTTCAACATGGTATTCCGACGTTGCTTTCATTTTGGGCAACCACCTGGTAACGGGAAAATCCACTGATGACCCGGGAGCTACTGCAATGCCGCCAATCTGCTGGTTGGAGATAACTTGTCCGTCTTCTTTAACAACAATATAAGCGGTATAGGCATTTACATTCTTCACTTCACTTCGATTGATGATCCTTACAATGCCACGGATTGAATCTGCCCATTCACACTGTATGGGCTGAAAAATGCGTTTACATTCATACATCGCTCCCTTGGGTTTTCCATCTGCATTCACCACACCCTTGATAGTGAAATTGTCAAAATACTTTTCTCCAAAATCACCCCCGTACGCATAATACTTTACACCAGCAGAATCTGTTTTCTCCAGTCCCTGGTCTTTGAACTCCCAGATACAACCGCCGATCACTCTGGGTAAAGACCTCCACTGATCCCAGAACTCTTTTAAGTTACCAGCGCTGTTGCCCATCGCATGGGCATATTCACAAAAGAAGATGGGACGACGATCGCCATTGTTCTGATTCACCAGTAATGGTGCAGTATAATCAGACGGATACATCCGGCTCACTACATCCACATAATACTGGTCAAGCGGGTTCTGAATGCGATGAGAATGATCATTGGTCCTTAAATAACGCGGATCAGATGGATCGATATAGCCATCTTCCTTCGGGCTGCCCATGGCCGGTTCATAATGCAAGGGCCTTGTCATATCAAAATCTTTTATCCAGCCTGCCATCGCTGCATGATTGGGACCACTACCTGCCTCGTTACCAAGACTCCACATAATGATCGAAGGATGATTCTTATCCCGGAATGCCATACGGCTTACCCGTTCAATATAGGCCGCTGTGAAGGATGGATCATAATCGAGTTTACCGCCTAGTCCATGTGTTTCCAGGTTCGCTTCATCAATCACCATGACGCCAAACTGATCGCAAAGATCCAGCAAATAAGGATCGCTGGGATAATGTGACAAACGAACACAGTTAAAATTGAACTGCTTCATGGTTTTGATATCCTGTAAAATATCCTCCCGGCTCAAGGCTTTCCCTTTTGTGGGATGATGATCGGGGCGATT
>JAEUVK010000112.1 GCA_016787135.1 Chitinophagaceae bacterium
CTTCCACGGAAAAGAAGTGGTGCGCACCTGCAGCGATGCAGCTGCCTGCCAGTTCTTATTCTCCAGAACGATACGTGCCGGGATAGCTGCAAAAGAATAGGCCACTTTGAAATTAAGAGGGGATACCTCATTGATCGTTTCCAGGTACTTCAGTTGTTCTTTGGCTCTTTCGTTATCTCCTTTTTTGCAGGTAAGCATATACAAGGTAATCGAGCCCATGCAATTCTTCATCCCAGTGCCCTTTTATACCTGCTGATTCAGCATAGCATTTTGCCGACGAAACAGATACTTTATTTGATTCGATACATTCATCCCATAACCCAAGCCTGGTAAAGATATGAGAAGGCATATGCAGCGCATGGGCAGAAGAAGGAGCGATCTTCGCATATTTTCTTGCTGCCGGCAATGCAAGATCGGCAAGGCCGGGATAATCATACGTATGAATGATATAGTGGATGATACCGGGATGATCAGGCCCTGCAGGATATAGTGCACTCAATATGGCGCCCGCCTTTTTCTGGTTGGCAAATGTCTTGTCAGATGGGTCTGCCGATGCATCCAGGGCAAGGGCATAGAAAATGCCTGCTTCCTTATCCTCAGGATAACGCTTATATAGCTCTTCCATTGCTTTTTCAAACCGGAGGCAGCGGGTGCGATGATCGGTTTTCCCCCGGTCTTTATAATAAGCGCCGATGGCATTGATATAGCCGCTTTCTCTTTCTGATTTGTTGTCGATCAGGTTCGCAATCTCAATAGCTTTTGCTCCTTTTTGTAGCTCTGCTTCAGAAGGAGGCATCCACAAAGGATGGAAATTACTCATGGCCACTCCCCAGTAGGCCATCGCACAGCCCGGCGATGCATCAATTATTTTCGAAAATGCTTTTTCCGATTCATCATATTCAAAAGAATGCAGGAGTGCAAGGGCTGTATTGAAATCCTGTTTTGTTTGCTGGTCACACGACATCTCAAAATCAACTTTTCCAAGTTGCTGACCGGGAGGACCGCAGGTGATGATATTTCCCCTTTTAAGATCTAGCTGGCTGATCAGTTCTTTTGATGGGGCCGTCTTTTTCTCTTTGCAGGATAGCAGGGCAAATAGTATGACAGGCAATAACAGCAGGTGCCCCGAAAAATACTTCATATTGCCAAAGGTTTATGGTTGTATAATGGATTGATCCCTCAGAACAATAAGAACCGGAAATAATGTTGACCTGGCTGACTAACCGGGAGCTGGTATTGAAGGTAAGAAATAATGCTGATCCATGACGGGAAGGGATCAGGAGAAAAGACGGGCCCTGCAGGAGAGAGCAGGAATAATAACCAGGCACGGAAAAAAACGAATACCAGTGACGGATGTGCATATCCATCACTGGCAGTGTAAGGATCATTATTGTAAGAATTGTTTATCTCCCGGAACCGGTTCATGCTTTTTCCCCGGCATTTTCTTTGGTGCAGGGGCTTTATTCCCTTTGTTCACCTGTATGATGACCCTTACAATATCTATGACGGGCGCACCGATACCCAGACGCTGTGCATTGGTAAAGGCAGGGCTGGCCTGCTGGCCTGTAGGATCGAATACGATGTATTCACCGTTCACTTTATTATCGGCATCCAGTAAGCCATCCTGGACATATAACTGTATCTTTACTTTCTGGTAACTCGCGGGGAAATAGCGTATATAATAATTCTCTTTCTGCTTGTACCATTGATCATATCTCACACCTTTTCGTTTGATCTGCGAAGGCTCTCGCAATACAGCCAGGCGTTCAAAACTTTCATACGTGGAAGCGCCTGTTTCAAATAAACGCTGCATATCGTTGTTTGCCTTTAATACACCCGAAGCGTATGAGACCTTTTTTAGTACACCCACCACGCCGCCTTTCAGTTGAAATACCTGTTTGGGAGTTAATAGTTTCATGGCATCTGCCTGCACCGGGTTGGGCAGCTTATTGAAATCGGCGCCGCTGACTACTGACCATAATAATAATTGAATATTTCTTTGTGGTATCTCTGATCTTTCTCTTGAGTTCAGCAGGATAGATTCCACGATCTCTTTCCGGTGACCGGTTACAGGTCCCTGCAAATAGGCATCGCCGGGCCTCGGATCAGGAGTACCCGGCTGCAAACAATAAGTTTTGAATTCCGCTTCGTAATAACCGGGCGCCAGTACAAAACCTCCGTTTGGTGTTTGCGGAAGATCCATTAAGGATTGCGGCTTTTTGTCTTCCGCTATTTCCGGCTGACCGGAAACAGTTTCATTAATGTTATCCTCATGGATAGTATCCTTGCTGTTTTTAGAAGAAGCGCAGGCGCTTAAAAGAATGACAAGGAAAAGATGTTTGAGTAAAGATGTTGACATAGGGTAGTTTTAGGTGAACGTGTATGGATGTTTAAACGTTATCCTTCATCTGTTCTTATACAAAATCTGGAAATAGCCGCTTATTTAAAAGCAAAGCGCTTGTAAAGTATTGTTAACTGGTGTAGGTGCTTATAACGAAGTGGTTTACCAGGCCCTGATATTTTAAGGATTGGATCAGGTAGTTTCAGTGGCCACGTAGATCCACGCATGTTTGCCGGATTCCAGTTGTACGTTGATCCGTTTATAATTAGCCGGTTCGTATGCATCGGCTACCGCCAGTTCTTCATTTGTCACTTCCAGGACAGTACCTTTGATCGTATCATTCTTATTGTTTGTAAGGATGAGTGTCCGCTGGGATTTTTCTTCGCCTTTTGAAAGAAAAGCTTCATCTGTAATTTCAATGGTGGCGATCCGGTAACCTCTTAACATATCAGCCGATCCATGCAGGGGCCTTCCGAATAACGCTATCTGCGTTTTTTCTTTTTGCAATGTGCCGTAGGAGAAAAGGTATTCGGTCATTTTACTTTATGAGCCTCCATGTCTATCTCGATCAGTTGGCCGGGCAATGCCAGTCCTTTTACTTCGAGCCATGTACCTGTGGGGAATTGCTTTTTATAAATAGAATTACGGTAGGCCGAAACTTTGATAAAGTCGGCCATATTGGTGGTGAATACGTTTTCTACCACTACATCGTCAAAAGTATATCCGTAATGCTGTAAGATCTTTTCCAGGTCGTTATAACAGTTTTTCATCTGGAGGTCCATATTCCCGG
>JAEUVK010000119.1 GCA_016787135.1 Chitinophagaceae bacterium
TATAAAAGACAGGCACCTGTCCTACATTACGGGGAAATGTCGTGCTGAGCTTACCGGAAGGATTAACATCTCCGAACAATACATCCGCCACTGCATATCCTGCTTCGCTTCCGCCAAACCATACATTCAATATGGCCGGAACATTCTCACTTTCCCAATTCAATGCCATGGGACGGCCGGCAAACAGGATCAATACCACTGGTTTACCTGTTTTCAATAATGCTTTTAAAAGATCTCTTTGCACTTCCGGTAACTCAATATTACTTCTGCTGGATGATTCACCGCTCATTTCTGCAGACTCTCCCAAAGCTGCAACTATAACGTCCGCCTGGTTAGCGATATTCACGGCTTCTGCAATGATATCTGCAGCCGGACGATTGTCCCTTCCCAACGCCTTGCCAAACATACCTGCTCTTTCTTCAAAAGCGGCATCTGCATCAAGGTTGGACCCCTTTGCATATACTATTTTTGCCTTGTCACCTACAACTTCTTTTAATCCTGCCAATACGGAAGTGGCTTTGGTAAAATTAGCCGCCACACTCCAGGTACCGGGCATATTCTCTTTGTTATCCGCCAATGGCCCTACCAGTGCGATCGTTCCGCCTTTCTTCAGCGGAAGGATATTGTTTTGGTTTTTTAATAATACAAAACTCTGTGCAGCTATAGACCTCGCTTCTCTCCTGTGTGCATCAGTGAATATTTCTGTTTTTGCCCGGTTCTCATCACAATACTTGTACGGATCGTCAAACAAACCAAGTTTATACTTTGCTTCCAGTATCCTTCTGCAGGCAGCATCAATTTGTGCTAATGTTACCTTCCCCTCTTTCAAAGATTTTTGGGTGGTGGTTAAAAGCCCTTCACCCACCATATCCATATCAATCCCTGCCATCAACGCTCTTGCCGATACAGTCTGCAAATCGCCGATACCATGCTCTATCATCTCATTGATGCCAGTATAGTCCGTGACTACAAATCCTTTGAAACCCCATTGCCTGCGCAATACATCTGTCAGCAACCATTTATTGGCTGTAGCAGGCACCCCATCTACTTCATTAAAAGAGGCCATCACGCTTCCTACACCAGCTTCTACTGCCGCCTTATAAGGCGGCAGGTATTCGTTATACATTCTTTGATGGCTCATATCGGTCGTATTATAATCACGGCCGGCTTCGGCGGCACCGTACAATGCATAGTGTTTGACGCATGCCATGATCGTATTGTTCTTTGCCAGATCATTCCCCTGGTAACCTTTCACCATCGCTTTGGCGATCTGCGAGCCCAGATAGGGATCCTCTCCGCTGCCTTCAGCTATTCGCCCCCAGCGCGGATCACGGGAAATATCTACCATCGGCGAAAATGTCCAGCATATCCCGTCGGCACTAGCTTCTGTAGCGGCGATCTGCGCACTGCGTTCCACTAAGTTCATATCCCAGGTACAACTCAGACCCAATGGTATTGGAAATACTGTTTCATAGCCGTGTATCACATCCATCCCAAAGATCAGCGGGATACTCAGCCTGCTTTTTTCCATTGCAAGCCTCTGTACTTCTTTGATCTTTGCCACTGATTTTATATTGAACAATCCGCCTACTTTACCCTGTTCGATCTTTTTTGCAATATCAGAGTTGCCGGCCTGACCGGTGACAATATCACCGGAACCTGGCAGATTAAGTTGCCCGATCTTTTCGTCCAGTGTCATTTTTTTCATCAGGGCATCAATGAAAGCTTTCATTTTGGCGTCCTGCGCTTTTACATTAAATGAGCAGGCAATAAGCAAAGCGATCGCCAGTCTTTGTATCCACTTCATATTGATTGTTTTAATTATTTCTGTAAATGAGGTTGTATCAGTTTTTTCCAGATAGCATAGCCCTTTTCATTCATGTGCAGGTTGTCTTCAAGAAAAATATGCCGCAAAGGTGTGCCGTCCCGGTTCAGCATCTTATGATATACATCAATAAAGACAGTGTTTCTTTGTCCTTTTAAAAATAGCTGTATCAGCTTATTTGCGCTTTCATATTTCAGCATCAGGTGTTCACGGCTGGGACTTGGCTTCATGGATACATAAGCGATAGGGACATTCCTGAATTTCGCCCTGATCAAGGAGAATAATTGTTTAAAGCGGACAACAACCATATTCACGGTCACTGTATCACTGGCAGCCAGATCGTTCTCTCCGCAATAGATCACGACCTGCTTAGGTTTGTATTTAAAAATGACATCCTCCCGGTATCGGATCACATCCGTTAAAGATGATCCGCCAAATCCACGGTTGATGATGGGATAAGCTGGAAAATACTCCTGCACATCTTTCCAATATGTAAAAGAAGAGCTGCCTACAAAAAGTATCTTTCCCGTTCCGGGAAAACTGGCGCTGTCCTGTTTTTTGAAAGCCTGTACTTCATCCCAGTAAGGAGGTTTGTTTTCCTGCCCAGATACAAACAGCGATAAAACCATCAACACTAAGAACAACCTCATTCTTATTTGATCCCCTTGACTTGTATGACCCATATGACCGGCTTGATTTTTACGACTCATTTAACCTCTATTACCTTTGTTTTGTCAGATACTCCGCTCTCATTGATCGCTTCAATAGAAAAATAATATGTCTTCTGGTTATCCATCGCTTTGAACCAGTATTCGTTAAAATCGTATATCATGATACAACTGTACAGCTTATCCGGCGCCGTCCCAAAATACAGATTATAGCCAAAAGCATTGTCAACAGGGTTCCACTTAATATAAGCGCTGCGCTTATCTTTTTCTGTTCTCAATACAATGAGGTCTTTCACGGCTGCCGGCTTTGTTCCATTCCCGTTCCCAAATACACGTAACCCACTGATGGCAAACTTTCCTGTTGGCATATGTATATTTTCCAGTTTTACGTATCGTGCCTGTACCGGTATTGACAGTTCAATATAATCATGCGGAACATCGGTTTTATTATTGCTTTTATCCACCAGTACATTCCACTTTTTGCCATCTAAGGAATAAAACAATTTATATTGATGATAAATAGTTGTTTGTTTTCCGATGAATTCTGCATCCTGATCAGCGTAATTGACCTGTACAGCGTTTACAGTAGAAACGCTGCCGAGATCACTTTGTATCCATTCACCTTTATTAGCTGTTGAAGCGCTCCAGTATGTTTTAATACTTTCGTCGACGGCATTGTTAGCATAAAAACTGCCGAGAGTAGAAGACACAGAGACCGGCTTTTTGTAGTTTAATAAGAACCATCCTGCAAATTCGCCATGACTTTTCCCTGTCACTCCGGGCAAATAATGCGGGTAGTCGCCAAAGACAGTGTTGCACCACATCATATCATCTTTATCAAACCCCGCAGGCCATATTCCCATTCTTCTTTCCCAGGTATTCTTTACACAAATGATGCTGGTGGACACATGCCAGTAATTCCCTGCATTGTCCTGGAAAGTTGCACCATGACCGGCCCCTCTTGAAAAACCACCTGCTTTAAAGCTCATAGGATCGGATTGCGGGGTAACCTCAATACCTTCGAACAAAGGTTTACTACCCACGACTACTCCATCTGCATAGCCACTCATTTCTGTACCCGGTGCTCCGTACTGAAAATAGTATTTGCCATTGTGCTTGGTCATCCAGGTGCCTTCTATAAAGGGATCAAGAAATGTGTTGTCCATATTTTCACCAAAGCGCTGCCATCCATAGCGCCAGTCCTGCAATAAATACATAGCAGTACGCGTACCAATTGGTTTGAATGTTTTCCTGTCCAGCTCTACACCATATACCGGGTAGTTATTGCTGCTGCCATTATACATATAGAACCGGCCATCATCATCTGTAAAGAATGCAGGGTCCCACCCGCCTATTTCAAATGAATCTACCAGCGGGAACCATTCATTCCCCTTAGGATTGGTACTCCCCCACAAAGTGAATGTTTTGGTATAGGTGCTGCCAAACACCACCATCGTATCGCCAATGATACCCACAGCCGGGGCACACAATTCGTCTTTGGTATCATTCCAGGGTCGTAAAAATCTTTTTGATACAAAATTCCAGGTACTCATATCCTTACTCCACCAATAACCCCATTGGTTGGTACTGAATAAATAGAAATCACCTTTATAATTTACGATCACAGGATCTGCCGTGGCCCGATGTCTGCCCCATTCTGTAAAACTGGGGTGTGGTGTATATCCATAGTCAACATTCACCGGGTTACAATATGTTTTAGGCTGTGCATGACTAAAAAACACAGTCATGATAATAATCCCTGCCGTAAATATCTTCTTCATAATTATAAATTTCCTTTTTTTAATTCTTCTATCGCATGGTTGGCAGCCCTCGCTGTTAATGCCATATATAAAATAGACGGGCTCTGGTTACCGGTACTGGTCATACAGGCGCCATCTGTTACAAAAACGTTTTTGCAATGATGTAACTGGTTCCATTCATTCAACAAGGAAGTTTTGGGATCACGTCCCATACGGATACCTCCCATTTCATGAATATCTAAGCCAGGCGCCTGTTTACTATCGTTGATACTGATGTTCTTTGCACCGGCCGCTTCAAACATTTCTTTTCCCTGTTCCAGGAAATCCTTCAGCATCTTTTCATCATTATCATCATAGCCAACAGATGTTATAAGCAAAGGCATACCATAGTCGTCCTTCTGATCAGGGCTTAATCTCACATGATTTCCCTCCTTGGGGATGGCTTCACCCTGCATATACATATACATACCCCAGGGGCCGGGCTCACATAGCTGGTCTTTATATTCAGCACCCGCTCCGTCGCCTTCATTATAATATAACCGTTGCCGGTAACCACCGCTGAAAATGACATACCCTCCGATAAAATCAGTATCTCTTTCTTTCAGGTTCCGGAAATTCGGTATCACGCATTCCGCCGGCCTTTTGACTTTGTAATACATATCGTCCATTTCCTCAAACTCTGCATTCATGCTGCCCCGGTAGTTATGAAAACAAATATACTTTCCCATCAACCCATTATCATTGCCTAACCCATTGGGAAAACGACCAGAGACCGAGTTAAGCAAAATAAGGTTACTATTCAATGCCGAAGCATTTACAAAAATGATATCAGCAAAATACTCAGTGGCTTCCTTTGTATTGGAATCGATCACCCGAACACCTGTTGCTTTACCTCTTTTTTCATCGTAAATGACAGAGTGTACAACAGAATGTGGCCTTACGGTAAGATTGCCTGTCCCCTTCGCCCAGGGTAATGTAGAGGTAACCGAACTGAAGTAACCACCAAAAGGGCATCCTCTCATACAAAGGTCCCGGTTGAGGCATTGTCCGCGGCCCTGCTCTGTATGTATGGGTTGCGGTTCGGTAATATGTGCCCAGCGGCCCGGGATATAATAGCGCTGATATCTTTTCCAGATCACATGTTTGAAGTGCTTCTCCACCGTGTTGAATTCCATTGCCGGCAGGAATTCTCCATCAGGCATGGACTCAATATTCTCTTTGGTGCCGCAAACACCGATGAATTTTTCTGTATGGCTATACCAAGGTGCAATATCATTGTAACGGATAGGCCAGTCAATAGCATAACCATAGCGTTGCGGTGCAGAAAAATCCCAGTCGCTCCATCGCTGGCAGCTGCGTCCCCATATAAGAGACTTGCCTCCTACCTGGTACCCACGGATCCAATCAAATGGCTTTTCCTGAATGTAAGGATGGTCTTTATCCTTTACAAAAAAATGCTGTGTATCTTCCGCATAGCCTGCTCCTTTTGAAATAAGGGGATTTTCTTTTCGTTGCTGTAAAGTGGTCCAGCCCCTGTGTGGTAATTCCCATTTCTGCAGGTTCATGGTCGGATAATCTTTGATATGCTCAATATTTCTTCCCCGCTCCAGTACCAATGTCTTTAATCCTTTTTCGCATAACTCTTTTGCCGCCCAGCCGCCACTGATACCACTGCCGATCACAATGGCGTCATAAGTATTATTTTCTTTCCCTTTGGTATTGATATTTACCTGCAAACTGTCCGGCATTATCGCTGTTTATTTTTAAACAATAAATAGTCTATACTCCATTTTCCCCCGCCGATGACAAAAAAGATCAACCCCAGTAACACAAATAAAAAAGGGTGCTGATCGTCATACCACACCTTACCATGCCCGACAAAAAAAGTTATATAAGACATAGCACCTATGAGAATGATCGCTGCTATCCTGGTAAATAATCCGATAAAAAGAAATATACCGGCGGATAGTTCTGCTGCTTTGCCAAGATATATCATCGTTTTACCGGAAGATTGTTTGAATACATCCCATTGCAGGTAACCGTTCATGATGTTTGAATCAAATATTTCCCAGCCATGCCAGATCATAAAGAAGCCTGTAATGATTCTTGCCAGAGTAAGCCCGGCTGTGTACCATAAAGGTGATGAAGAAAAAAGATCTTTCATACAGCTTATTTTAGTGCCTCATCTTTTTCTTTTTCCAGAAAATTGGCAGTATCGGATATATCCTCTGTTTTCCACTTCAGCAGCGCCTCATCCGGTACCGCCTCCAGCGGAACCGTACCTGACTGCGATGGCTCGTTATACGGAATATTACTGCGGCGGTTATATACAGAGATCAATGACCAGCGGGCCTGATCGGACAGGTTGGCTTCTGAGCGATGCAGCAAATTGGGATGAAAGAACAATGCATCACCTGCCTTCAATTCCACATATACCAGTTCCATTGTTTTCAATGCAAGGTCAACATAATGCTGCGAAGCGCCAACCTGTTCACCGGAAAACCCATGCTCAACACGTCCCATCTTATGTGAGCCCCGTATTACCTGCAGACACCCATTCGCTTTATTCGCATCGGTAATAGCGATCATGACAGATATCATCTGGTCAGGAAAAAGAAATTCATTCTTATACCAGTATCCGTAATCCTGGTGCCACTCCCATGCCCCGCCTACTTTAGGCTCTTTTTGCATCAGTTTACTGTGAAAATGACAAACCTCAGTATCCCCATCCAGCAGTTTGTCTGCCGATCCCACCATCCGCTTGCTTTTTGTCAGCAGCCCGTACGTATCATTGCCCGGTGAATACCACAAAGTCAGTTTTGTTTTCTTTCCTGTCTGGTCATTCAGATCAAAAGAGTTTTTTCGCATCACAGCATCTGCAAAAGCGATTTCCTGTAGTTTTCTCACTTCCGGGCTTTGCAGGAAACCTCTTATGATCACATAGCCATCCTGGCGATAACAGGCAATCTGCTGACCTGTGAGTTGGAAATTCTCCATATGCAAATTTTTATGGACTAAAAAAATGTTACGTTATTCTTGTCATCTATACCATCGGCCATGGAAACTTGCTTTTCAGTTTTATCCGCATACCCGTTGCCTGCGATTTTCTTGCCGCTTCAATCACCTCCAGCACATGTAAGGCATGTTCCGCATTGATGCGGGGCTCGGTTCCGCTAATGATGGATTCACCTACTTTGGCAGCTCCTTCCTGCCACACATAGCCGCTTTTATCCGTGCTCACTAATTTTGGTGGCTCGGTCCAGGATGTATCCAGCATCACACCATTGGTTTCCCAGTCATAACCGATCAGGCGCATATTCCCGTAATCGCCATATATCTGGATCGAATGCAGTGTCTGGTTAGCAGCTTCATGCCCATGCGGGTCAAAATAATTGAATCCACACATGACATGGCTGATCACATTCTTATCATGCATCATCAGAATATGAGCATTGTCTTCTGCCTCCACTTTTATTTTTCCTTTATCATCTACTGTCCGCTCAGGGTTTACAATACTCAGCATGGCCATCACAGACCGGGCAGGGCCCAGCAACCCTGTTAGCGTAGCGATATTATACACTCCAAGATCCGGCATACTTCCACCAAGTTTCTCATAAAAGAAAGCACTCCAGTTAGGTCCTGTATGACCATACTGGCCATGGGCACTGGAAACACGGCCCAGTTTTCCTTCCTGTATTGTTTTACTCATAAATTCAAACTGAGGACTATTTACTACGGCCGGCGCTCCCCATATCTTTAGTTTTTTACTTTTTGCCAGGTCGAGCAGCGCTTTCCCTTCTGCATAAGTATTGGCCATTGGTTTTTCACTCCATACATGTTTACCGGCCAGCAATGCTTTTTTATTCAGCTCACCGTGTACCTGCATATCAGTCAGTGTTACCATCATATCAAAAGGAACGCCGGTTAACATGGCATCAATATTCGGGTAAGTTTGCGCTTTTACATTGTACTGTTTATTTTGACTGACAGCCCTGTCATATTTTATATCACAAAGACAGACGATCTCAATCATAGAGGATGTTTGCAGATGGGGAATATAACGGTTGCTCACACTGCCACATCCGATGATCGCCACCCGTAATCTTTTTTCCGGTCTCTCCAAAGCGAAACCCTCCAATGAAGAAAGCAATATAGCTGCTCCTGCTGACGCCGTGTACTGAAGAAATTTTTGTCTTGATATAGTATTACTCATATAGCAGCATTTATTTTATCCATGGGCTTTGAAAACCAAGTTTCTTTAACCCATTTTGTATATCGGGTATTTTCATGAACAGTTTCCATAATAGCCCGGTGCGATAATTCTCTATCATTACAACGATCGGGCCCTGGTCGATCGCCAGGTGCGATTTCGCATGCCAGTTGTGATGAATGCTGAAGCCATCAACAAAGCCATATTTGCTCCATATTTTATTACCAAGCTCTTCATAGAAATAACGAAGCGCCTGCATGCTTTCCTTTGGCGTATATGGCATGGAAGAAATAGCAGCGGTCGGCTGTATCACACCTTTATCATTTTCAGGGCTATGCGCTACATAACCTTTATAACTATCCCCTGCTGTTAAACCCCAGCATTTATCGCTATACCCCTTGTACTTATTGGGATTCTCTATACAATAAGCCCGATTGATGAGTGTATGATTCTTCCCCTGCAAAAAATAGTCATTGCCCAATGAATCCTTCAATCCGTTAGGGTCAATACCCTGGAAGGTATATTGCTCAAAGAATAATGGCCCTCCCTTGTCCTTATCATAATTACCCAGTGGCAGTTTATAGCCATAGTATTCTTTCCCATTCTTAAAACCAAAACTGCCCGCCCATGTACCATCATATGCATCCTTGGATATCGCATGACGTGGTGAAGAGGCAGACATAATGTAGGTAATAAGACATTCATTCCATCCCCATACGGGAAAATTCATATCAAAACCGTTATTGGGGCTCCAATGCCAGTACAGTTTTTTTTCATTATTGGTATGCCAGTTCCAGTTGGCTGCCCCCCACATCTGGTTGATACGCTTACGCAGGTAAACTTCCCGTGGTGCATCCTTACTGAAATACTCTCTTGCACATAAGAACCCCATCAACAGGTAAGAGGTTTCCACAATATCTGCCCCGTCATCCAATCTGTCGAACTTAATGGTCTTTCCGGTTCTTCCATTCATGAAGTGCGGATAAATGCCATGATAACAATCTGCATTGATCAAAAAATCTGCGATCTTGATGAGTCTTCTTACTGCAGTATCCCTTCCGATCCACCCCCTTTCAACCGCTACTATGGTACTCATGATCCCGAAACCTGTACCTCCTATAGCCCCTGCATCAGGGCCAAATTGTGTTTTACTGAAATTAGGCTCACCCCATGCTTCATTTATATAATCCCAGTAATGCTCGGCTAACACTGTATTACTTCTCTCCAGCGCCAATCCGCTTGCCGGATGCGCTCCATGCCAGAAGAAACGGAAGGTCTGCCTTTGCACTGTTTCCAGTAATTGTTCATCACTTAAGCCTTTGATAATGCCAGTAACCGGTACATCATCAGGCCCATCACCGTACTTTCCCTTTTTGGACGTTTGCGCAAAAGAAAAGCCAACCACCGATAAGGCAACCAATAAACATGTCAGTCGTTTCATCATTTAAAATGTTTTGTTTGCTTATTTTACCGTGACCCACCTGTTCAAAAAGTTATACGGAAACCCGATAGCTATTTTATAAAAATCAGAGGGCTTATTCCTTACATCTATTTTAGCGAATCCATCTGCTACCGGTACTTCGGCCATTAATTGATACTCATCCCTGCCACCTGTTCCGAAATGCTCACTGGTTGTCAGCCATATCTTCGCTTTCCCTTCTTTATTGATCACTTTCCATTTTACTTCTATCCTTTCACCCGTCAGTGTTGCTGCTGCATCTGTAGCAGATATTTTACCTGTTAATGATACACCGTCCAATTCCATCAGGTTATCCTTCGGAATAGTAACGTCTAAAAATGAGGCTATTGATGGTATGATATCCACTATAGCAGGTTGCTGTTTCAAAAACCGTTCATTCAGGTCTTTTGCATTGGTGATGATCCAGGTAGTTCTTTCCCGCTCAGTTTGTCCGCCATGATGGTAGCCGTTTTCTTCCCGTCCATGATCGGTCGTGATCCATATCTGCCACTCTTCATTGAAATTCTTTTCCCTGTATTGAACCGCCTCCCATATTCTTTGCAATTGTTTATCCATTGCCACCACCGCATTATCCAGTTGTCCGCTATTGCCATGCCTGTGCCCCATTTCATCCGTATATTCCAGGTAGACCCAGCTCAGGTCAGGCGCTATTCTCTTAATGTATGCTGATGCTGTATCTGCTACCGCTTCATCTATCAGGTAATAAAAAAGCCCTGCTGTATCATGAGGGTAACGAACAGTATCAAGCTCCAATCCGTCGAAGTAAAAATCCGGTTGCAGGTTCCCTGCTTCTTTGGCATCGCTGCCGATCAGTTTTGTCCGGTTGTCAAGCCATGCAGAGAAGATGGCTGTTTTCTTTTCCGGGTACCGGGTTTTAAAGAGCCGGAAAATATTCTGGTAATGATAATTTGGTTCCTTGATATCGTTATCCCATACGTTATGCTTGTTCACCCAGGTACCGGTCAACAGGCTATTATAGCCCACAGCAGAAATAGTAGGCGTTTGCGAATAGCCATCTTTTTCTCCTCCCACAAAAGCTCTTGCATACCCTCCTTTCCCGCTTATAGCATCCAAAGCAGGCGTACTGACTCTTTCTATCAGGTCCGCAGGAATACCATCAGCGATGACAAAAACCACTTTTCTTTCCGGTCGATTACCGGTAATACACGAATATAACAGCCAGCAGGCAGAAGCGATCAATATATGTCCCGGCTTTATCATTGTGCCAACAGGGTTCTTTCATTTTTTTATCCAGGGGCTTTCAAAACCAAGTTTCTTCAATCCCGTTTGTACTTCGGGGCAGCTCATAAATAATTTCCATAACAATCCGCTCCGGTAATTCTCAATCATGACAATGATCGGTCCCTGGTCTATAGCGAGATATGATTTTGCATACCAATTCTGCGTTTCATTGAATGCATCTACAAAACCGTATTCGCCCCATATCTTGTCGCCCAGGTCAAAATAGAAATGTTTCAATGCCTGCATCGAGTAATCAGGTGTGTAAGGAAATGCAGATAATGCAGCTGTGGGTGTAATGGTGCCGATATCTTCCGTGGGAGAATGAGCAGCATAGCCATTGTACGTATCACTGGCTGTTAACCCCCAGCAACTTTCTCCATACCCTTTGAACTTATTCGGATTACGGATGCAGTGCTCCCGGTTGATCAGTGTATGATTTTTGTTTTGTTCCCAGTAATCTGCATAACGGTCTTTCAGACCCAGTGGGTCCAACCCTAAAAAGGAATATTGAGAAAAGAATAAAGGGCCGCCATAATCAAAACCCAATGGTAGCCTGATGCCATAAAACTCCTTGCCATTTTTAAAGAAATCACTGATAGCCCATCCGCGATGATATACTGATGAATTGATCTGGTATTTTTCGTTGGGACATGAAGCCGCCAGCATATACATGATCATACATTCATTGAAACCACGCACCGGAAAATTCATAGCCCATCCATTGTTCGGGCTCCAGTGCCAGTATAATACTTCTTGTCCTTGCGTATACCAGTTCCATTCTATATCCGGCCACATCCAGCTGATCCGGCTGCGCAATTCCCGCTCTACGGGGTCATTAGTATTAAAATACTGGCGTGCACATAATAATCCCTGGAATAAATAAGATGTTTCTACCAGGTCACCACCATCATCTTTACGGCTGAAAGGAATCGTCTTCCCGGTAGCGCCATCCATCCAATGGGGAAATGCTCCATGATAGCTTTCTGCTTTTAATAAAAACTTCACCATCTTGAGCAGAAACCTTGCTGCCGTATCACGGCCGATCCATTTTCTTTCAACAGCTACAATCACACTCATGATGCCAAAACCAGTGCCCCCAACCGCTATTGTTTCATGTCCATAGCCAAAATTGGTATTGCTCCTTTCTCTTGCCATGCCACTTACAGGATGGGCAAAATCCCAGAAATAACGAAAGGTTTGTTTTTGTACAAGGTCAAGCAGAGCAGAATCTGATAAATTCCGTGGACGATCAACCGGGTTGAATGGAACAACTGCTTCCTTCTTTTGTGAAAAAGATGTAGCAAAAAGAAAAAAACATACAAATAAAAAAAACAATCTTTTATTCATCGAAATTGTTTTAATCGGGTTAATCTGCTGCAGGTCTTATTTAACTTACAGGTACGGGGCGGTAAATCCAAGTGTCAGCATGCCGGTTTTGACTTCGGGACAGCTGGTGAACAGGTTCCATAGCAAACCTGTCCTGTAGTTTTCGATCATTAGCATGATCGGACCCTGGTCAATAGCCAGATATGAATTGGCAAACCATGCATCCTTTAATGAAAAAGCATCTTTGAAGCCATATTCACCCCATACTTTATCACCAAGAACATAATAGAAGAATTTCAGCGCTTTCATGGATTCAGCCGGCGTATAGGGGATGGATGATATGGCTGCTGTTGGTGCTATCACCCCTACATCATTGGTTGGCGAACTGGCAGTATATCCATTCTGGATGTCGCTGGCAGTAAGACCCCATACTGAATCACTATAACCAAAATAATTATTTGGGTTTGCTTTACAGTAATTATAATTGATCAGTGTATGATTTTTGGTTTGTGTTGCATAGTTCGCTGAAGCATCTGCTAACCCGGTCGGGTTGATCCCAAGAAATGAGTAATGCTCAAAGAATAAAGGCCCGCCGAAAGAAGGCCCTAAAGGAAGGGTATAGCCATAATAACTATTGCCATTTACAAAACCAGTTCCTCCTTTCCAGCCATTGGTATAGACAGATGCAGGTATGCCATGTGTAGTGGAAGAAGCAGCGAGCACATACGTGATCAGGCATTCATTCCACCCCCTGATAGGCATATTCATGATCCACCCTTTGTCATTGCTGTAATGCCAGTACAAAACATTCTGACCTCCCTGGCGGAACCAATCCCATTCTACATTATTATACAGCGTATTGATATCGCTACGAAGCGTTGTTTCTGACGCATCTGCCAGGTTGAAATACTGGCGGGCTGTCAGCAATCCCATCATGAGATAAGAAGTTTCTACAAGATCAGCGCCATTATCATTTGTACTGAAAGGAACGATAGCGCCTGTGTTCCCGTTCAGCCAATGGGGAAATGCCCCCTTTACTTTTACAGCTGTATTCTTCAGGAATGCCACAATGGTCTGCATTCTGGCAAGCCCTTGTGCACGGGTGATGAAATTCCGGCTGATAGCTGTTGGTATGGTCATGATGCCAAAACCTGATCCGCCGGAGGTAACAATATCACCGGATGTATTTCTTTCTCTTGCGAGGCCGCTCACCGGATGACCGAAGTCCCAGAAGTATTTGAATGTTTGCTGTTCTACAAGGTCGAGCAGCGCATCATCCGATATAACAGGAAACTTCCTGGATGAATCAATGATCGTCATTAATGTGATATCATTTCCCGAAAGAAGATGCCCGCCGTTCTTTGATTTAAGCGTCGTAGCTACGGACACTATATACCGGGAAAGATACCCAAGCGGCGAGGAGGGCTGCAATACAACAATACTGTCCCCGTTCTCATAATTCACATTGCAGGGCACTGCGGCACCGGCATTTGTTTTAAAGGTTATATTGGCAGCAACCGTATTCCTGTCAATAGCTGCATTAAAGCGGAATTTAGTAACAGGAGTTATACTGACATTGAACTGGGTATTCTGAGAAACAACATTATCAATAACCCAGTTATTAATAGAAAAATTAACAGGAGCCGGTGGCTGTGGATCCGGCGTGGACCCTTTTTTAACACAACCCACCCATAGCATACACAACGGCACCAAAAACGGAATTATTTTCATCAGAAAACACTTGCTTTAAAACACCAATGTATTAATTGAATGCGGCAGTGCTGTCACTTCAGCAGCTTTGCCATTTATCCATAAATAGTAAGGGAATTTAATGCCTCCCTGATTCATCACTACCACAACGGTCTTGCCGTCTTCATTCCTGAAAGCAGTGGTCAGCAACTGGCTGCGGCTGGCAGCACTGCTGATACGTTTGGCGCCAGGCGTAATGAATTTGGAAAAATGACCGATATAATAATACGCGTTGGTATAAACCAATTGCCCGGTTTTTGTATCACCATGAACAGGTGCAAAACAAAAATTCTGAGCGTGATTGGGGCCCCCGGTTTCATCTAATAGGATATTCCAGTCGGTAAAGCCAACCATTCCATTATTGAAATCATTGATCATGCTGCGCCCATATTCTTCTCCGAGCACCCACGCATTATACCTTGCAGCATTAAAGCTTTCTGCACAACCTTCTGTAAAGAAAATATTCTTATCGGGAAAAGACTCATGCACCCTTTTCAGGTTTTCATACATCGGCTGACCGCCGCTCCAGTCTTCATACCAGTGAAAACCGATGCCCCATATATACCTGGAAGCTTCAGGGTCATTGAAATAAGTTTGTGCTCTTTGATAGATCAGGTCGCGGTTGTGATCCCATACTATAATCTTCTTGCTGGCAAAGCCTTCTTTATGCATTGTGGGCCCTAAATGATCCCGCAGGAAATCTCTTTCTTCTTCCGCTGTATAGATACAACTTTCCCAACGCTGGGTAGCCATAGGCTCGTTCTGCACACTGATACCCCAGACAGGAATGCCTTCTTTCTCATACTCTTTAATGAATTTGGTATAGTATAATGCCCAGCTATCATAAAAATCTTTTTTCAGCTTACCGCCATGCAGCATGTCATTATTATCTTTCATCCACGCAGGCGGGCTCCACGGACTGGCAAATAGGTTCAGCTTGCCGCCTGCTGCTGTTATCGCCTCCCTGATAAAAGGTATCTTATACTTTTTATCATGTTCAATGTTGAACGACTTCAATTCCCTATCACCGTCGGTGACATACGTGTACATATCACTGCTGAAATCACAACTATTGATATTGGTCCTTGCCACGGTATAGCCGATACCGTTTTGTTTATCAAAATAGGCAGTCAGCAGCTCCTGTTGTTTCTCTTTGGGTAATTTATAAAATGTTTCAGCCGAAGCATCGGTCAACGCAGCACCAATACCCAGGTAAGTTTGAAATGTTTTAGCCGGGTCAACAAATACACATATTTGTGTTTCTACCGGCTGGCCCATCTCTTTGAACTCAAGTGTATCAGTAGCAGATAACCGGTAACTGCTGCTATCAGCAGTAGTGTAAACAATTACTTTTTTCCCGTCTGTCGAAAAAGAAGCATTGCTCTTTTGTTCTGTTACTCCGTCTTCTTTCTTTTCTGAACAGGAAAAAATTCCTGCCAGTACTGTAAATAATATTACTCTTTTCATATATCCTGATTTTAATCCTTACCAAACATAAGTACCTGCTGCGCCAGCACCCAGCGAAGTGGTGATCCATTTACCATTGTGGCGTATCTTAAACGTAACTGTTGATGCTTCATCGTTCACCACTATCACCACTTTCTTACCCGATGGTGTCAGAAAGGCAGCATTGGCCAGATTACCAATATTGTTGCTCGCTACCCGTACAGACCCTGGCGGAACGAATTTAGAAGCATGTGCAATGATATAATAGCCGACATTCCTTACCACATTAGACCCTGCTATTGTAACAGCACCTTTACATTCTGTACATCCTCCGGGTGTATGCGGGTTGTAAGAAGGATCACTGGCAAGATTCCACTCAAGTGCATTGCGGCTCCAGTTTCGCATTGAACCAATAATGACATTCTTCAGGTGCCAGCGCAGGTCCCCACTAAAACTACCATTGGCCCCTGTCCATTGCTCGGTAAAGTACAGTTGCTTATCGGGATAGGCGCCATGAACAGTTGACAAAGCACTGATGTCCCCATTGTACAAATGAAAAGCCGACCCGTTAATATAAGGTCTCGCACCTGCATCACTTAAAACATTGACAGGATAACTTGGATTATCACAATTGTGATCCCAGATAACGATCTTCGTAGTGATACCTGCTGACTGAAAAACCGGGCCAAGATGATTCTTTATAAAATCGGCCTGTTGCGCTGAACTCATGACCATGCTCGGGTTATTACCGCCATGCTGCGGCTCATTCTGAATGGTAATAGCATCTATGGTTATCCCTTTTGCCTGCATTGCCTGAATGTATTTGACAAAATATTGCGCATAGACATTGTAATACTGTGTTTGCAGGCTTCCGCCGATCGAACTGCCATTATCCTTCATCCATACCGGGGCGCTCCAGGGTGACCCCATGATCTTTATGGACGGATTGATCGTCAGAATTTGTTTTAATACAGGAATAAGATCAACCGTATCCTTTGAAAGACTGAAGTTGGCCAGCGTCGGATCGGTTTGTCCGGCTGGCATATCGTCATAACTGAATACTGTTTGGCTCAGGTCAGAAGCGCCGATACTGAGCCTCAAATAACTTACACTTATAGAATTAGGACCGTTACCAAAGAGTTCATTCAACAATGCATTTTTCTCAGATGTGTTCATCGCGTTGATCAGGTAAGCACTTCCGCCTGTCAACGTGTAACCGAAGCCATCAATGGTTTGCATCGTTGAGGTAGTATCCACATCGACGAATGAATAGCTGTTGGCCGTGGTCCCAAAGGTCATTGTACCTGATTGTTTTTCCAGTAGCGAAGTACCGCTTCCATTGGTCATCCAGAACTCTGCGTCAGGCCCGGTGGGGGTTACAGGAGGCGGATTAGGCGGAGGGGTTGTACCCCCGCCACCATCACTTTTTTTATTACAAAGACAATTGAATCCGAGGATACAACACATGACCGGGTAAATAAAATACCGGCGGGATATACGGGTTAGATCAAACTTTGGCATCATGATCATTTCACAGGTTTATAAAAAAGTAACTCTTTATTATTTCTTGCTACCACCATTATCTTTTCTCCTTTTGAATACCTGATCCATTTTGCATCCCTTGTTTCACCATCCGGCTTTGACAGGCACCCTTCTATCTTAAAATCCTTTTTCGACCTGTTGAATGAAAAGAACGTTGGCGGTAATGCGTCATATCTTCCCTCATACGGAATGACGCCATAGAAATTTCCGGCCGCAAGGTAAGTGGGTTCCTGGTTAAAAAAAGATGACGAAAAACAGAAAACAGGAGCTGACTGCAGTTCTTCCGGCAGGTCATACCTTGTAAAGCCTCCTTTACCATCATTGATGAAACAGGAAGAACTAAGGACTTCGGCTTTTAATTCAGTATAGTCTTTGAACAGGTCATAAAACATATACTGAACAGTTTTGCCGGCTACTTCCTTATATGTGAGATACGCTTTTTTAAGCACGGGTAATTGCCTTTCCAGTTCATCCTTCGCCAGAAATGTATATTCTTTTCCATCAATGGTATAGACCATCACCTGGTCAATGGAATTGTTATTATCAAAATCCTTTACATACAGTTTTAACGGTCCGGTCTTGCCGGCCCAGAGTTTAGAATTATGGCCCCAGTTCCCGGCCAGTAAATCCATTAAGCCGTCGCCATTTATATCAGTAGGATATAAACACTGCCACAAACCCGTTGAGTTGGGTATCTCTGTTTCCGTGAAATGACCCTTGTCATTCATAAGGATCTTTACCGGCATCCATTCACCTGTTATGATAAGGTCCGGCCAGGTATCATTATTCACATCGGCAAAACAGGCAGAGGTAACCATGCCGGTTTTTTGAAGATAGATAGTATTTCTGTCGGCGAGCAGAAAGTTGCCCTGACCCTGGTTTAAATAAAAGTAAGAAGTAACCGGTAATCCATAAGCGGTTTGGCTGGCCAGGTTACCTACAAAAAAATCATTGAGCCCGTCTTTATTAATATCAGCTACCGCCACACAGGATTTACTGTCAAATTGATTGGGAAAAGTATTGGGAAGGTGTTTGAAATTACCTTTACCGTCGTTTATATACAACCGGTCTAATCCCTGCACACTGCCTTCTAATACTTCATTACCTCCTGCTATTACCAGCAGATCCGGGAACTTGTCCTCATTGGCATCAAAAAAAACGGCATCTACATCTTCTGCATCTTTGAATTGTTCGAACAAAGCATTGTTCGTTGAAATAAAAGTGCCATTAGGTTGCTGTATCATAAGAGCACCGGCCTGCCCTTTAGCTCCGCATACATAAAAATCATCTAATCCGTCACCATTTACATCCCCCACAGCAATTTTGGGTCCTCTTGTACTCTCTTCGTGGGGTATAAGGTATTGGACATTAAAGTCTAAAAAATCATTTTCTCTGTGTGTCCAGTTGCATTGGACCTCTGCCGTAATATCCCTGAACATTTGCCTTTGCTGCGGAAAAAAGTTCTCATACAAAAAGCCGTCGCCAGCTTTGGTCTGTGATACTTTCAGGAACTGGTTTGTCGGGACGTTTTTCAAAAGTTCATACCGCTGATCAGGCCACACTATTAAAATGCTGTCAATTGTGGCTGTGCTATCCAGTCCAAAATGAAGACGCGGGTCAGATGACGATTGAAATCCTCTTGTCAGCATCAGTTGCTGATACTGGATACCTTTATCAGTAAAGAGATAGGCTTTGGCGCCAATACCATAGGTATTCAGGCTATCTCCCTTAAAAGAAAGAGAAAGAAAATTCTTTTTTGGTGAATTATTCTTCAGAACAAAAGATGTTCCGTTAAGACTATTCACCACCAGGTCGGGTTTACCATCGTTATCGAAGTCTGCATAAGCTGCCCCATTAAAATACCCGCTCAGTTCTCCGAGACCCCACGCATCACTTTCATTGGAAAACGCAGCATTACTATGCCCTTTAAATACAAAAGGATGTGATGCGCCATCGGGCATTGCATTGATCGTTTCTTCATCATAAGCATCTGTTGCGTTCAGTCCTTTTTTGATCTGCACATCCGAAACAAAGCGGATATAATCCAGGTCAACGGGTCTTTTTACTATGCCGCTGGTAATAAACAGGTCTTTGTTACCATCATTATCAAAATCGGCAAATAGCGGGGACCAACTCCAGTCGGTAGCTGATACTCCGTTCATCAGCCCAACTTCGCTGTATGAAGATCCATGGTTGTTATTGCGTTGCAGACAGTTTTTGGAATATTGGTGCTGGTAGCCCTGAAGCTCAAGTTTTACTTTGTAGATATCCGGATTTTCATCGCTCCCGTAGGTCTTTAATGTCTTTTCATCAGGGGGCAGCATATCCACAGTAATAATATCCATCTGGCCGTCATTATTATAATCAGCCGCATCATTACCCATGCTGAAACGGCTGTAATGATTAAAATGCTGCACTCCTTCTTCTTTGAAAGTGCCGTTTTTCTGGTTCAGGTAATAGTAATCGTTCTCATGAAAATCATTTCCTACATAAACATCCTCCCAGCCGTCATTATTAAAATCGGCAACAGCCAATCCTAACCCGTAGCCCAGCAAACTCTGATATATACCCGCCTGTTTCGATACATCAGTAAACTTTACCTGTCCATTTACCCGTTCATTTTTTAAGAGCATATCGCCGGCGAGTGAATCATATTTTGAGCGATTAGAGGTGTCAGTAATATTTTCATGGGGCCTTTTAGAATGACGAAGCAGGTAACAGTCAAGATCGCCATCCTTATCAAAATCAAAAAAGGCAGCCTGTGTTGACAGGCCATGAAAATTCAAACCGTATTCTTTTGCTTTATTAGTAAATGTTCCGTCTCCATTATTAATGAATAATTCATTCTCGCCCTTCAGGTTGAATACACCGGATACAACGCTGACATAGATATCAAGCCTGCCGTCGCTGTTCACATCTGCCATGGTTACACCGCTGCACCAATCGGAAGATCCGGCCACGCCTGCTTTATCAGTGATGTCTTCAAATTCAAAATTGCCTTTGTTGAGATATAATTTATTTTGCCCCCTGTCATTGGCGGTGAAATAAATATCCGGCAGGCCGTCGTTATTGATATCACCTGTAGCCACGCCGCCGCCATTATAATAATAGAGGTAATATAATATGCTGAATAATTTCTTTTTGACAGGCTTGTTGGAAAAAGTAATATTTGACCGGGAAGAAGGAATGGTTTCAAAAAGGGATGAAGAACCTTTCTTGCCGGTACAGGAAGTCCATACCAGGCCCGGAATAATAATGCAAACAACCAGTATTTTGATTGAAAATCGTTTATATATCATTCTAAAAAAATTATAACCGGTTCATTATGTTCAAAGGGCTGAAACAAATAATTGTTCAGCCCTTTTTCTGCTTATACTCTGCCTGCTATATGAAAAAAGTCTTCTTACTTTTTGCCGGTGAACAAGGCCTGTATTTCAGTAGGTGTCAGTACCGTGCTGTATAGCCTAAGTTGATCAAGGCTTCCTTTTAAAGAGCTTTGAAGCCATCCACCTTCACCATCACCTTCGCTATCATTCCTCGGGCCACGGCCGACGCGATATTCGCCGATCTTCTTGGTAGCAAGCCTCAGGTTTCCATGTCCTGTCCAGGATTTTATATTAGGATTAACCACTCCATCCATATACAGTCTCATATTACTGCTTGCCGCGTCGTAAGTCAAAACCATGTGATGCCAGTTATTGTCACAAATTCCGGCAATACTTTGACCACCCTCCCAGGTGAACCAGGCATCCGTTGCGCTGCTGGTGGGGTCGCTCGGGTTAGACGGGCTCACAGTCATTACTTTTACAGCACAAGCGGTATTATTTCCTTCAAGGAACACGATCATAATCGAATTGCTCCAATGATAAGTATCATCAGATGAACGGAGTGAAAAAATGTATTCAGGTCCGTTGGTGCCAAGATTGTTGGTGGTTTGACCATTTTTCTTAAACCAAACGGAAATGGTAAAGCTGTTGCTTTGCGCCCATTCATTGAATGAAGAATATTTAATGAATTTTTTAGCGCTGCCCTGCACTCCTTTACCGGAAACTCCTGTTACAGATGCCAATGGATTGTCGCCTGGGAAGTTTGCGCGGATGCTGTCTACCGCATTCATTAGCGAATTGGTGGTGGTGCCATCAAAAGCTACAAAAAACTTCAAAGGGCCTCCTGGCGGATTCGTGTCTTCAGGATAGTCGGCCCAATCCGGCCTTGACTTTTTCTGGCAGGAAAATAATACCGGCACAAGCGCTGCCAATAAAAAAATTACTATAATTTTTTTCATACAGTTTATTTTTTAAATCAATAACAAGGGTTTTGTACCAACACCCCACCGGCAAAATCTATTGCAGCCTGTGGCAGGGGATAATACTTTTTACAGTCGTTGTTATAACCCAGCGAACTCAGTACTGAAGATGCGTCACCCCAGCGAACAAGATCGAAGAATCTTTCGCCTTCCATAGCAAATTCAAACCTTCTCTCCTGTTTGATAGCTGTACGCATCTGCGCCTTGGTACTAAAGGCCACATCTGTAAGTCCTGCACGGCTCCTGATCATATTGACCCAGGTAGTGGCATTCGTTTCATTGATGGACCCGCCTACTTCATTGGCCGCTTCGGCAGCCATCAATAGAACATCACTGTACCGTATAAGAGAGTGATTGATCCATCTGTTTTGTCTTACACCGGTCGCTTCCTGCATGGACGGCTCAGGATAAACTTTCTTATTCCAGTATAAACGCGGAATTGTCGGATAATCCGGAACCAATTTTCCATAACCATCATCCTGACCGGAAAAGAGAACGGTAGCAGCTTTTCTTTTATCATTTGCAGCATATGCATTTACGAGATTATCGGTAGGTGTATTCCATCCCCAACCCAGGTCCCATTGGCCGGCGCCGCGTACACCCTGTTCAACACCCCACTCATACCCAGTAGTCGCCACGGATGATTTGTCGTTGGCTGCCTGCACTTCCAGCAAAGATTCTTTCGAATTTTCGCCGGCAACGAGGAAATTAGTGGCATAACCTGGATTAAGACCATATTTGCCTGAATTGATGATTTGTTGGCAAAGAGCAAGAGCCCCTGCCCAATCCTGCCGATAAAGTTTAGCCTTTGCATGAAGCGCCATGGCGGTATACTTTGTCAAACGACCGGGATAGGCATTATTACCGGCGGCATTCAACCAGTCGTTGGGTAAATTAGCGATGGCAAAGTTCAAATCCTCGTCTATAAGGGCATAGATCTGCGCTACTGTCGCCTTCGGCTTTTTAGAGTCATTGGCGCTGTAAATCCTGAAATCAATCTTGGGCACTTCTCCATATACTCTTACGAGGTCAAAATATGTAAAAGCCCTGAAAAATTTGGCTTCAGCCACGTTGGTCAAAGAAGCGGCATCAATCAGGTCCAGAGAGTCCGCCGTCTGGATCAATGTATTGGTTTTGGCTATAAGATTGTACTTCTGGTCCCAGTAAATTGAACTTGACCAATGCGCCTTATCGTATTGAAACCCGTCAAAAATAACGCCCCAGTCTGCTCCGTCAGACGCAGAGCTTCCTTTCATTGCATCATCATCCCTGAAAGAGTGCATGGCAAACCAGGGAATACTGCTGAAACCATGATAAGCTGAGTTGCGGTCAGTGAATGCAGAATACAAACCAAAGGCAAGACCTTCCAAACCACCCTGGTTCAGGTCTTCCAGCGTTGCATTGAGCGGCTTCCTGTCCAGGAATTTTTTACACCCAAACATCCCGCTAAAGGCAATCACGATCATTGCCCAGCCGAATATTTTTACGAATCTATATTTCATATTTTTACTGGTTTAATTGTTAGAAATTGACATTTATCCCTCCCGTGAATACAGCTGGGATAGGGTTATCGCCGGTATCAATACCAAAGCTGGTTGGAGAACCGCCAAACTCAGGGGAATAACCGGAGTTGCGCTTCCATGTTTTCAGGTTTTGGAAATTGACAAACACCCTGAAGCTTTTGATCTTTAATCTCTCCAATGCTTTGGGATTGATATTGTACCCAAGCTGCAGGTTCCTGATACGGAAATAACTTCCATCTTCCACACCATAAGTAGATGGCAAACGGTTGGTTGAGTGATCGTCGCCGAGAATCGGATCCCAGTTGGATGTACCTTCACCATGCCAGCGGTTCAATTTAAATTTAGGATAGTTAAACTTCGTATAAGGTAATTCTGAACTTCCCCAATAGCGATACACTTCGTTTCCATATACTCCCTGCACATCAATACCGACATCAAAATTTTTATATTTCACGGTAACATTACCTCCATAAGTAAAATCAGGCGTCGGATTGCCGATCATTGTCCTGTCATCAGTTGTTACGACGCCGTCGCCATTAATATCAGCATATTTTAAATCGCCGGGGCCGTAAGTATTACCAAGACTCATTGCTGGTGAAGCAAGCTTTTCAGCATAGGTTTGGAAAACACCTGTTACAACATAACCATAAAAGTAACCGATCGGGTAGCCTGCTACGGTTCTGTTGGGATACTGTTCATCCGGATTAGATGTAAACGGAGAATTGAGGAAAAGGTTGTCATATGTGGTGATATTACCTGAAACCGTAATGTCAATATCCTTTGCTACTGTATGGTTATAAGTAAGCGAGGCTTCAATTCCCTTGTTTCTCATATCACCAAAATTGGTCAATTGAAGGTATCCGCCACCTGCGCTGATCAATGCCAGCAGATCTTTTGTCTTTTTATGATAGTAAACAATATCGCCGGACAGTTTTCTTTTCAACATACTAAACTCGATCCCCACTTCCTGACCATACACCTGCTCCCAATGAAGGTCTTTGCCTGCGAGATACTCTTCAGAATAAACGGGAACAGTCAGGTTACCAAACACGGCGTATTGCGCTTTCAGGGAGGGATAAGCCGGGTAATTAAACCCGTATGTATTTTGCACGCCCAGCTTACCGTAGCTGCCCTTTACTTTAAGATAGTCAAAGATGGTTTGGTTGGAGAAGAAATCTTCCTTGGTGACTTCCCATGCTGCACCTACCGAATAAAAGTCATCTCCCTGATTATCGTAATCCTGTCTCCATGCTGAAGACAAATCACGCCTGTAAGACAGGTTCAGCATGTACTTGCCTTTATAACTGTATAAAGCTCTCGCCAGGTAAGAAACAGTTGCTTTTTCCCATTGATCTGACCCTACTTGGCGGGTCTCTCTGTCGCCCCATACTGTATTAAGATACCAGAAACGTTTATCATTTGGTATCGCCTGCCCAGTGGCTGATTGAGAAATACTTCCATTGATATTCCTGTAGCTGTTGAAATAAGTGGTAAAGCCACCTGTAAGCGTCAGACCATGATCGTTGAAATTCTTCTTAAAAGTTAACACATGGTCCTGCTGAATCTTGTTATACTTTGAATTCGACTGAGAAACCGACGTCAACTGGTAAGATCGGTGAGTAAATACAGTATTGGTGGCAGGGTTATACACGCTGTCGATCGGGCGGTATGACCTGTAATCAACATTGGAGATGTCCCCGTATACTGTTGAACGCAGGGTAAAGTATTTTAAAAATTTCACTTCAGCAAACACACTGGCAACCATCCTATGCTCATAGGATAGTTCCTTATCCCAGTTATGCTCCAGTTCCATAGCCGGGTTGTTCATCTGAGCGGCTTGGATCGCCAGGTCATAATAAGCGTTATAGTCATTATTATATACAGGTGTGATAGGCAGTGTCCTTCTTGCCGTAAACAAAAGACCATTGGCTGCGCTATAAGGATTACGCTGGCGCAATCCCATTACATTAAATCCAATCTTTATGTTGTTAGAAAGCTTTAATTCATCGCTGATATTTAGAGACATCTTTTGCAACTGCTGATGTTTGATCACACCCTGGTCATAAGCATGGCCAACACTCATATAGAATTTGTTCTTTTCTGAAGAAGTGCTCAGGCTTAAGTTATTTGCCGTAAAAATGCCAGTGCGGGTCAGCTCCTCCACCCAATCTGTATTACCTGTCCACGGGGTAAAATTAAAACGATCTGTACCTGTAATGCCAAGATTTGTTTGTTCCTCTTCAAAAAGCATTTTGAATTCTTCGGCATTCACCATGTCAATTTTATCCACAAGTTTTTTTGTTCCAACCGTAGAGTTAAAGTTAATAGCCAACTGGCCGGCTTTTGCCTTTTTGGTCGTAATAGCGATAACACCATTAGCACCGCGAACACCAAAGATGGCCAGCGAAGAAGGATCTTTCAAAATTTCGATTGACTCAATATCGCTCGGGTTCAGGTAATTGATATTATCGTTGAAAATTCCGTCAACAATGTAAAGCGGTTTGGTACCCCCTGCAGATAAGCTACCTGTCCCCCTTAACCTGATATCGGGCTCAGCTCCCGGCACCCCTGTATTGACAACATACAGGCCGGCTACCTTCCCCTGCAGCGAAGCAACAGGATTTACGTTAGGCTTGTCGGCGACATCCTTACCGGAAATTTTAACTATCGAACCTGTCAGATCTCTTTTTGCAGCCGTACCATACCCGATCACTACCACCTGATCAATCACCCTGGTAGAAGTAACCAATGCCACAGATACATCTGTTCTTCCGGCCAGCGCCACTTCCTGCTGTTCGTACCCTACCGAGGAAATAATAAGCGTAACATTAGCATTGGCCACAGCCAATGAAAAGTTCCCGTTATTATCAGTAGTAGTACCAGTGGTCGTGCCTTTTACCTGCACAGAAGCACCGGCCAGCGGAGCGCCACCTTCACCGGTTACTTTACCACGTACGATCACTTCCGGCACCGGGGCTGGTGCATTGGGATCTTCCTTGATCACCACAAGATTGTTTTCCATCATCTGGTAGAGCAATCTTGTTTTTTGCAGCATGAGGTCAAGCACCTCATCAAGCGCTGCTTCCTTTACATTCAGGGATACCTTTTCCCGGATATCCTGCAGGTTGTTGTTGTACAAAAACCGGTAGTTCGTTTGCTTTTCAATACTGGAAAGAATCCCGGCAATCTCGGCTTTCTTTACTTTGATGCTTATCTTATTCTGGCTAAAACCATTCGCTGAAACATTCAGCGTAAAAAATAAGATAAACAGCGCAGTCAGTTTCATAGCAAGCAGAACTTTTGATTGCAACGGCCTTTGGTCAACCGTTAAGAAACATTTCATATTTTAGCATATTAGGGGTTAAACAATCCTACTCTGACAGGTTGGTTCATTCGTTTAGCCTTCTTTTCAACGGGGAATGCGCCAACATTCTCCGTTTTTATCTTCTGTCGTTATTCATTAAATGAACCAACGGTTATTTCATGACCTTTTATATTGTAATTAAATGGAACGGCTGACTTCAGCGCTGCAAATGCCTGCGCTATTGTTTCTTTTTCAAACGACCCATTAAAATACAGTTGCTTTACTTTTTCATCATTGAATACGATGGTCACATTGTACCACCTTTCCAGTTTTCTGGCCAATTCTTCAAAGCTGTCACCGCGAAACTCAAGGCGGCTGTAGATCCATGCTGTCTCAAAACGTTCACTCTCTTTTTTTGTACTGTCTATATGAGCAATAGTGAAACTCCCGGGCAATTTTGCCGGAACAATGGATGAGGGTCTGCTATTCGCAGACACCTGCTCAGGTGCTATTGCTGCCTGCTTGGCCAGTATAAGTTTTTCGTTGGGTTTTAACTGAATTGCTTTTTTCTCTGAATCCTCTTCCCTGAAAACCTTTACAGAACCCCGATATAGGGTAGTCTCAACTGAATCTTCTTCAGGGTATGATTTGACATTAAAAGCAGTTCCCAGTACTTTAATATCTATCCCGGATGTGTGTACAATAAATGGGCGGTCAGGCTGTTTTACCACATCAAAAAAAGCTTCTCCTTCCAATCTTACTTCCCGGGTAGCACCGGTAAAATCGCCGATATAAGAAATTTTTGACCCGGCATTCAGCCAAACGGTGGTACCATCCGGCAATAGCGACCTGGAACGGCTTCCTCTTTTAGCTTCAATAGCCTCTGCTTTGGGCTCACTTCCCGAAGAGCTGTTACCCATCAGAAACCACCCTGATGATATAAGAATCAAAACGGAAGCAGCTGCCAGCCATATCCTGCGTCTTCCGGAAAGCTTTCTTTTATCCGGCATTTGGATATAAATACCTTCGCTTTCGGCTTTATTTATAATACGTGAAATGGTGGACTGTGCTGCAACTTTATCCTCAAATTCAAGATGACTATGCTTTTCTTTCCAGATGCGGCTTAGCAGATCAAATTGCTGTTGAAGTGATTCATCCTGGCGGAGTATAGTAGCCAGTTGCTGCTCTTCTTCTGAAGTAGCTTCGCCATTTAAAACTCTGGCTATCAGGTGCCAAATAGAAACAGAATTCCCCATGCAGCAATCGGTTGTCCTGTTTAGGACAGGAAAAGCTCAATAATCTACTAAGCCTAACCGAACTTTTTTGGATTTATTTTTTATCGGCAGGAACAATGGACTGTTGCCTTGCCGGTTTTTCGATCTGCAGTGCAGCGCAGATCCGTTTAACTGCGATGGCCATTTGCGCATCTATCGTATTGACAGAGATATTGAGGATCTCAGCCACTTCCTTGTACTTGAGCCCGTCTTCACGTATAAGTTTAAAGATCATTTTACAGCGGGGAGGTAGCGTTTCAATCACCTGGTGCATCCGGTTCATCATTTCTGATGTGATCATCAGATCGTAAGGGTCGGCGGCAAATTCATCCAAAGTGGTATCCAGATAATCAAACGGAGCAGCGATCAGCTCATTAGCTTTTTGAGAAAGTTTATTCAATGCCTTATTCTTGACGGCAACGTATAAGTAAACAGTAATATTCTCTATAGATGTAATAGACTGACGATTTGACCAGAGTCGTACAAAGACATCTTCCACCAACTCTTCAGCTATTTCTTTGGAACGCACCAATGAAACGCCAAATAAAATCAGTTTTTTGCCAAAATGAAGATAAAGCTGGGTAAAAGCGACTTCATCCCCTTTGGCAACTCTGGCTTGCAGTTCAAGCAAATGAACCGGATTATGATGCTCGTTTACAGGCAATCGTATAAGCAGTATTAGTTAACAAGCAAGGTCAAACAAAGTACAAGGTAGAATTTTTTGGAGAAAAAAAAATTGATCTTCCCTCCCAAATGCAAAAAAAATCAATGTACCGCTACTCTTCCCGTTTAAAAGGTCGGATAACAGCCACCGGTTTATGTAAATTTGCTGCTAAACGATCTTGCTATGTCAGTTCAGGAATTGGAAAAGATTTTTCAGGTCAAAATTGATGCTGAAATCAAAATCGAGCCTAAAGACTGGATGCCTGATGCTTATCGGAAAACCAATATCAGGCAGATCAGCCAGCATGCTCACAGCGAAATTGTCGGTATGCTTCCTGAAGGCAATTGGATCTCAAGAGCTCCTTCATTAAAACGGAAAGCGATATTGCTCGCCAAGGTGCAGGACGAAGCCGGCCATGGCCTGTATTTATATTCTGCCTGCGAAACGCTGGGTATTTCAAGAGAAGAAACAATCAACGATCTGCATAGCGGCAGGGCGAAATACTCTTCAATATTTAATTACCCAACATTAACATGGGCTGATATTGGTGCTATTGGCTGGCTGGTTGACGGTGCTGCGATCATGAACCAGGTCATGCTGACCCGCACTTCTTATGGCCCTTATGCCAGGGCCATGGTACGCATCTGCAAAGAAGAGAGTTTTCATCAGCGCCAGGGCTTTGAATCACTATTGGTATTATCAAAAGGAACAAAAGAGCAAAAAGAACTGTGCCAGGATGCGATCAACCGCTGGTGGTGGCCTGCCTTGATGATGTTTGGGCCAAAAGATACTGAAAGCACCAACAGCGACCAGAGCATGAAATGGAAGATCAAAAGAAAAAGCAATGATGAATTGCGGCAGAACTTTGTGGATATGATCGCAGAGCAGGTTAAGATACTGGGTATGAAACTACCCGATGACAAACTAATATGGAACGAAGAGAGAAGACACTATGATTTTGGGGAGATCGACTGGAATGAATTCTGGAATGTCGTAAAAGGAAATGGTCCCTGTAATAAACAACGGCTTGATGCCAGAAAAAAAGCGTGGGAAGAAGGAGAATGGGTGAGAGAGGCCGCTACTGCTTATGCAGAAAAAAGAAGGGCAAGAAGTAAAGCTGCCTGATCATTTATTAGCTTAATCAGAAAACCGAATGAATATTCAAATCAGAAAACTGTACTATGGCGATATACCTGAAGATAAGACGGGCGGGGCCATCGTTTCAAAAGACACAAAAAGTGACTGGCCGCTGTGGGAAGTCTTTATCCGCAGCAAACAAGGGCTTGACCATAAACATGTAGGCAGCTTGCACGCAGCTGATGCGCAAATGGCCATTGAAAATGCAAGAGATGTTTATACCCGGAGAATGGAAGGAGTAAGTATATGGGTAGTAGAAAGCAAACATATCACAGCTTCGAATCCGGAAGAAGCAGGCGAATTATATGAGCCGGCCGTTGACAAGATATACCGTCATCCTACATTCTATGATCTGCCGGACGAAGTGAACCACATGTAACCCCTGCCCTTCAAAGGGAATAAATATGAATAACGATCTGATCAATTACACTCTCCATCTGGCCGATAATTCATTAATTCTTGGTCAGCGCAATAGCGAATGGTGCGGCCATGGCCCCGTACTTGAACAGGATATAGCTATCACCAACATTTCACTTGACCTGATCGGGCAGGCAAGGAATTTCTATCAATACGCCGCATTACTTAGAAAAGATGGCTCAACAGAGGACTCGCTTGCCTATTTAAGAACAGAAAGAGAATACAAGAACTGTTTATTGACGGAGCAGCCAAATGGTGACTGGGCGCAAACCATTCTGCGGCAGTTTTTTTTCAGCAGTTATCAATATTTACTATACCAGCAGCTTCAAACAGGCGAAGACAAACAATTAGCAGCTATTGCAGAAAAATCGCTGAAAGAAGCGACCTATCATCTCCGCTGGAGCAGTGAGTGGGTAATCCGGTTAGGCGACGGTACCGAAGAAAGTCATGACAGGATGCTGAAAGCAGCAGATGAACTCTGGAGATACACAGGAGAAATGTTTATTGCCGCTGATTATGAAAAAAAAACAGGTATTGATATAGCCGCTTTAAAAGAACCCTGGCAAAAAAGGGTAAAGGAAATATTTAATGAAGCCACATTGCCATATCCTGAAAAAATATTCATGCAGGAAGGCGGCAAACAGGGAAAACATACAGAACACCTTGGCTATATCCTTTCACAGTTGCAATATATGCAGCGGGCTTATCCTGGCTGTGAATGGTAAAAGAAAATGACAAACTCAGCTATTGACAAGAAAACACTTTATGCTTACCTGGATGAAATAAAAGATCCGGAGGTACCGGTACTGAGCATTATTGATCTCGGTATTGTCCGGGATATTGTCATGCACGACGATGAAATTGAGGTCATCATCACTCCCACTTACACCGGCTGCCCTGCCATGGATATGATCGCCATGAACATCCGGATGATGCTGGCTACACTGGGTTTTAAAAAACAAAAGGTCACTACCATTCTCTCGCCGGCATGGACCACTGACTGGATGAGCGAAGAAGGAAAAAGAAAACTGAAAGAATACGGCATTGCACCACCCAACCCCAAGCAACACGTATGTAATGAAAAACTATTTGCCGATGCAGAAGCTGTTCAGTGCCCTCATTGCGATTCTTATCATACGCACCGTATCAGCGAGTTCGGCAGCACCGCCTGTAAAGCATTGTACCAATGCGATGATTGTAAAGAGCCGTTCGATTATTTTAAGTGTCATTAATTCCCTGTCCTGACGGGGAATTATTATTTTCATAAAAATCTTTCTGATGTCATCCATTCTTTTTGAAGTAAAAAACTCCATCGGTTTCATTACGCTTAACCGTCCTGATAAACTCAATTCCTTCAACCGGGAGATGGCCTTGCTGATGCAGCAAAAGTTAGATGAGTGTCAAAGTAAAGAAGTTCGCTGTGTGTATATTACCGGAGAAGGCAAAGGTTTTTGCGCCGGGCAGGATCTGGCTGAAGTAACACAACCCGATGCACCGGGTTTCAATGTGATCTTATCCGAACATTACAACCCGATCGTTACTAAAATAAGAAAACTGGAAAAGCCTGTTGTCGCTGCTGTGAATGGCGTAGCAGCAGGGGCTGGTGCTAACATTGCTTTGTGTTGTGATATAGTGATCGCTGCACAATCTGCTGCATTCATTCAGGCTTTTTCAAAGATCGGCCTGATACCTGACAGTGGCGGTACCCATACTTTGCCAAGACTGATCGGCTGGCAAAAAGCATCAGCGCTGATGATGCTCGGCGAAAAAGTGCCGGCTTCTGATGCAGAAAGAATGGGAATGATCTACAAGGTCTTTTCTGATGAAACATTTGCAGAAGAGTCCATGAAGATCGCTGCCACTTTAGCACAAATGCCAACAAAGGGGCTGGCTTATACAAAAAAAGTGCTGAGCATGTCATTCACCACTACGTTTGAAGACCAGTTGCTCGATGAAGATGTTTTTCAGCAAAGGGCGGCACAGACGGCAGACTATAAGGAAGGGGTGAACGCTTTTATAGAAAAACGTCATCCGAAATTCAAAGGTGAATAAGGTCATTTTAATTGTCCCGGTTTATGAACAATGAAAAAAACATCCTGGCAAATAACGTAGTCAGTTACATGCTTCAGCATGATCTGTTTTCTCAATGGCTTGGCATAGAGACCGTAGAGATCAAAGAAGGATACAGCAGGATAAAAATGACTGTAAGACCAGAAATGATCAATGGCTTTGACATTGTGCATGGTGGCATTATGTTTTCACTTGCAGACAGCGCTTTTGCATTTGCCTGCAATAACCGTAACAATCTTTCCGTAGCCCTGGACACGTCTATCAATTTCACCAAACCTGTTCATCCCGGGGATATACTGATCGCAGAAGCAAAAGAACTGCACAACGGAAAATCAACCGGGCTTTATCATATTACTATTACCAACCAGCGGGATCATATCGTGGCCTTATTTAAAGGCACCTGTTTCCGAACCGGCAAAAATCTTATCTGAGATGATCTATACATTTAACGGGATTACACCGGTAATACATGAATCGGCTTTCATACATCCGCAGGCGGCGGTGACCGGTAATGTTATCATTGGTCAGCACTGCTATATTGGGCCCGGCGCTGCTCTTCGTGGCGACTGGGGCCAGATCATACTTGAAGATGGTTGCAATGTACAGGAGAACTGCACCATCCATATGTTTCCGGGTGCAACTGTCCTGTTAAAAGAGGGTGCTCATATAGGGCATGGTGCGATCATTCATGGCGCTACGATCGGAAAGAACTGTCTCGTTGGAATGAACAGCGTCATTATGGATAATGTTGAGCTGGGTGATGAAAGCATTGTTGGCGCCTTGACATTTATCAAAGAAGGGGAAAGAATATCTTCACGAAGCCTGATAGCAGGTAACCCTGCAAAGATCATTAAAGAAGTAAGCGACGAAATGATCGCCTGGAAAACAGAGGGTACCAAACTATACCAGGCTTTGCCTGCACAAATGCATGAAAGCTGGAAACCCGCTGAACCACTGCGTGAACAACCTCCGTCCGCTTCACGCCAAATTCCTTCTTATCCAAACTGGAAAGATAAAAGATAAGACTATCCCTTTTGTTTGATTACGGTCAAGTAAATCCTGTATCATTCAGGAGCTAAGGATTTTCCTATACTTTTGCAACCCTTTTAGTATTTGCTGTATCTATAGAGTGCTTTAAAATAATCGTCGTTTATCCAATTCTTTGAAAGAGCTCAGGGCATCCTACCTGTTCAATTGGCCCCGCACCCCGTTGAGACATTTGTTCACTAATAAACCCTGAGCATGAAAAATAATTTTACTCCCAAAGGGATCATATTTCTTTGCCTCTTTTTTAGTCTTTGTACTAAAAACGGCTACTCCCAGGTGGTTTCCGCCAATCCCCAAAATATAATAAGGCCTGTTAGTCCAAATACTGTTTCCGTTTTTCTTGACCGGGTATCCGGCGGTTGGGGCAGCAGCGGCACTTATGCCTGGACCGTTTCTCCATCTAATGGCGTTACTATCGGATCTTATTCTCAATCTGGTACATCGGCAGCCGATGTTACGATTACGTTTTCAGGGGCAGCCACCGGTACTTATACATTTACACTCACAAGAGGGGCAGTATCTGCCAGCGTAAATGTAACTGTAGGTAATATAGCCGCCTCATCATCTTCGGGCAATGCGGTGTCCATTTTTAATGTAGTGAATGGCACTTACCTATCTGGTCCGGGTGAAGTTTTTACGCCTTCTGTTCAATCAGCCGCTTTAGGATTGTCGGCTACAGGCTATTATTATTACCTGCCGAACACCTACAACGGTAATGATGGAAATGTAACAGTGTATGCTGCCAACCCAAACGGTAGCGGATCAACTGCTATTGGATCTATTGACCTGAATGGCGCCAGTAATAATGATCTTGGTTTTGTGCGGCTCGCTATTGATCCAACCGGTACGGGATGGATACTCGCAGGAGATAATAGCACCTTATACCTTGGAAAATTCATTGCCAGCGGAACCAACCCGGTTGAGATCTCTGTTGTTGACCCATCCGTTACTCTGGTAAACGGAAGTGTAGCCAATTTTTTCAACGGAGATATCTGCTTCTCCGGCAACGGAACCTTATTCGCTCTCGGTAACAACGCTAGTACTGGAGTAACACAGATCTTTATTGGTACGCCGAACAGTTCAAATACTACACTGACAAAAAAATGGGACCTGGTAGATGAAGGCGGCAGTCCTTTTAATGGATCCGTCAACGGGGTTGCTTTCGATGTCTTAGGTTCCTTATACATCTCAACAAGTACCGGTTTATACTATATTAACCAGCACACAGTGAATACAGCAACCGGTACAGTACAGTGTGCTTTGGTAAGTAGTCTTACCGGTCTTACGGATCTTGCCAGTAATGTATATCCGCAGCAGACCACTTTACCCGTACGACTATTAAGTTTTTCTGGCAGTTATCGTAATGAAAAAACAATATTAAACTGGCAAACAGAAAGCGAAGTGAACTTCAGCTATTTTCAAATTGAGCGCAGCAGTAACAGCAGCAGCTATACCGCCATTGCTATCCATTTTGCTTCCGGCAACAGCACAGACAAGCAGGATTACCAGTACATTGATGACCTGTCATCTGTTAGCGGCAGTGTATTCGCTTATCGACTGAAAATGGTGGACAAGGATGGTCGTTACAAGTATAGCAATGTGATCCTGATACGTAAAGAAACAAATAACATACAATTGATTACCCTTAACCCGAACCCTGTTACTCATGGCATGGCTACTGTACGGTTCAGTACATCCGCTGCAGGTGGTGTTAGTTTCAGCATTGCTGACCTTTCTGGCAGGGTCGTTTTGCGCCAGCAGAACAAAACCGCCGAAGGAAATAACAGTGTATCCCTGAATGGCCTTGATCGCTTGTCGGCGGGAACCTATATTCTGCAAATGACAAACGGCAGTGAACTGCAATCCCTGAAATTCACTATCACTAAATAGTGCTTTGATCCCTACCCGTTCTTACTAACCCCCTGTTCACCGGACCGAACAGGGGTTTTTCTTTTATGCGGGTACAGCCATTCAAAAACCCGGTCATAATGTTTTATATTTACATACCCTCTCTCCATTATTTCTATTTAAAACTTCTCCGTTCCTGTTCAGGTCCTCTCATTCCGGAAAACCCATTGTGGTTTACAAAACCCGTTGTGACATGAAAAAAAAGATGAACTTGCTGAAAATATTTTTCCATAGTTGTTTCCTGCTATTGCCGGCAGGCAGCCTCCTTGCACAAGCTGCATTGGCAAAACCACAGAATATACTCAGGCCGGTAAGCCCCGGCACAACTACCATCAATTTATCAGGAAGCATTGGCGATATTTCTCCCGTACATGTCTGGTCGGTTTCTCCAGCTACAGGCGTTACGATCATTCATCCTGATGCATCAGATCCTGCAGCAACAGCCACGTTTACTTCTGCGGCTACAGGTGTATATACTTTTACATTGACACGGGGAGCATCATCTGCTATTACAACAGTAACAGTAGGGAACCTTGTTGCCTGTTCAAACGGAGGATTGGATATTTCATTGTTCAACGTCGTTAACGGGACGATGGCATCGGGCAATGGACCCGCTTATATGTTCGATCCTTTTCCTGATGCAACAACTACTGCGGCCTTAGGCGTAACGGTCAATGGTTTTTATTATTACATGCCCAATGTCTTTAACAATGGTAG
>JAEUVK010000126.1 GCA_016787135.1 Chitinophagaceae bacterium
ACCGGGCCCATACCACCATAGATCGGACCTATGAAAGCAAGTTTCATGGTTTTTGAGTTAAGTGTTGAATGCATCGTAAGACCGGCGCCGGCAGAAAAACCGATCATACCAATTCTGTTGGTATCTATACCCCACTCTGCAGAACGTTTCACCATCATAGCGTAAGCAGCTTCGGCGTCTTGTAACTGGTTAGACAGATCTATTTGTGGTGGTGGCGGTGTACTTCTTGAAGAATCGGTGGGAGGAGTAAAACGCGGACGATTCATCCAGGCTTTAAAACTATCGAGCGGCTCTACAGTGGGGTGAAGCCGGTATTTGAGCACAAAGGCAGCTACTCCTTTGTCTGCAAGAGCCTGTGCAACTTCCCAGCCTTCGTTACCCATCGAAAGCCACCGAAAACCGCCACCAGGAGCCACGATCACGGCGGCACCATTAGCAGTACCTGGTTTAGGAAGAAAGGGAGTAAGAGTAGCTTTGGTAATATTCCGTGCCATTGGGTCGCCCCACTGGCGGAACCATGTTTCAGAAGCCGGTTGATCTTTAACGCCACCTGTATTGAGCGGGATCGCATTTGGCTCAGCAGGAGCAGCGAGTGGATATATAGTTCCGTCTTGTGCGAATGTGAATTCAGCAAAGACTACGGAACCAATCAAAAAGATCTTTCTGGATAAATTTTTTAAAGTACAAGGCATAGCAAAGTTGATTTTTATTTTCAATTCTGTTGACGTCCTTTTGTAATAATCATAGTTTCTGAACATCAGATTTGTCAGCTTATAGTTTAAGTGAGATCAAAGGTTTATGGCCTTCGGTTTCCTGCAATATAATCCGCTATCCTTTTATAGACTTCTATAATTCAACACCGGGAAATTTTGTATTTAATTATTACCCGGCCTTCATTGGCCCCTCGTTGTCTTTCTTGTGTCCCAACAAAATAAGACGCCCCGATGCGTGTCCCCCAAGCATCGGAACGAATATCATGATGGTGATGCGTGTCTCCACGCATCACGGCACCAGAAAATGAATTAACTTTCTGCACAACTATAAAAAATAGAACTTTATGAGAAAAATAATTTCCTTTATGCACCTATCGCTTGACGGTTTTGTGGCAGGACCGAACGGGGAAATGAACTGGATCAAAGTTGATGAAGAAATTTTTGACCATGTCGGTAAGCGGATAAGCGAAGGCGACACTGCATTATATGGACGGGTAACCTATGAGCTAATGGAAAGTTACTGGCCCACCGCAGGAGACAAACCCAATGCAAGCAAGCACGACATTGAACATTCAAAATGGTATAGCAAAGTTCGCAAAATTGTTTTATCAAAAACAATCAAAGACTCAGGGTTGGCCAACACAACAATTATCAGCGACAACCTTTCGGACAGAATAAATGAAATAAGGCAAAAGGAAGGCCCGGACATCCTGCTTTTTGGCAGTCCGACAGCAACCCATTCGCTAATACAACTGAACTTGATTGAAGGCTACTGGTTATTTGTTAATCCGATCATTCTTGGACAAGGCATTCCATTGTTTACCGGCATCAAAGACAAAATAAAACTAAAACTGGTTTCTACCCGCCCATTTACTTCCGGGGTAACAGAACTGAATTACACAGTGGACAGGCAATAAGCAACGAACCGCTAACAGCAGCTCTGGATGATAACTTTCTTCCACAAAAAAATGATCAGCCATTTCGCAGGTTCATAAAATTATTTCACGCAAAGACACTAAGGAGCAAAGTCGCAATGGTATTCTCAGCGCCTTAATAATCTTTGCGCCTTTTCGTGTAGTCTTACCTTTTACTTCCCGGGTTTTTCCTGCTTGACTTTTGCTGCAGTACTGTCGATCCCAAACAGATCGTATGGCTTCTTTTCAAATTCTGTCTGTAAAGTGAATGCAGCAAGCATGATACAGCCTATAAATGCAAACACTATAAACAATTGTACCGGGGATATTTTTTGAATGTCCTGCCTTGCCTTTACATCACAGATTTCGCCAGGGCAATACTGTGCCTTCTTTTTATAAAAGAGCGGGTAAAATTGGCAGCCCAGGCAAATGCCAAATGCCGCTTCAAAGAACAGGAAGGCCAGGCAAATGAGGCAGCCGATACCGGTGATGGGGCTGTAGGCATTTACGAGTACCAGAAAAATGAACATAGTAGCCGAAAGGCCCACTCCTATTTTCCAGGCAAAATTTTTTTGCCTTGCCCCTACGTATTCCGGGTTTTGGTTCCGTACAATAAGACGGCCCATTACCAGTGTAGGGGAATACCGGGGATTAATAAAAACCCGGATGAGAAAATCTGCGAAAAAGAACGTGACCACATACTTGATGGGCACAAAATTTCCCCGGAATACAATAAACATTAAAGACAGAAAGGTGGCAAGAAATAATATTCCGGCCGCTGCCCTTATTTCCCGTTCGTTCAAAACAGGAATATCATACCCCTCCACTTCTTCTCCGAACTGTATAACTGCTTTTTTCTTTTCCATAGTTAATCCCGTTTAAAAGATCTTTCTGCATGGGAGCAACTTCCCTTTTAGCAGCTGCACATACTCAGCAGTACCATGGCTGTCATCATTGAAGCAATAAATAATTTCATACTGTTTGTTTTAGTTATTGTTATAAGCCAGGCAACAGCCTGTTTCGGGTGCAAGGATATCCTATGTTAGTAAAACATTCAGGCGGACGCCGATGAACAGCAGCTTGCCGCGGACAAACAACAATAAAATGGTAAAGCAAACGGCAATTTCAGCTATACCTGCGTTGGTTGACGCAAACCGGTAGTTGGTCTGCCCCGATCAGCGATTGGTGAGCAAAGCAACCTGTACAGAATAATTTGCCGACATTTAGGGCCTGTTCATACAATGAAAATAACCGTCACCAAAGAAAAAATACTGTTTTATCTCAAACTGGCCCTTGCTTTCTTTCTGCTGAATATGATTGGCAGTTTGATAACAGAGCCGCAGATGTTTTTGCGACGAGGTATAAATCATACCTGGTGCCTTCTGTTCGTGGTGCCGTTGCATTATATATTCCTGGAGTACACCCTACCTTCCATAAAATTATCCCTGAAAAGTATCCTTACCGGTCTCCTGCTGATCTTCATTCATTTACTATTTTATTCATTTGGCCTGTACGGGTGGCGGGAACTTGGCATTCTCCTGCATTTTTACACACCTACACGGGTATTTACCAAACCCTGCGACGGGGTGCAGTTTTTCTTTGCCTATAGTATGGCCTCTCTTTTCTTTTTTGGTATTATACGGCATATCTATAATTATATAAAGCTAAAACAGGCAGAACAAAAACTACGGATCGAAAAACAGGAAGCCGAACTGAACTATCTTAAATCACAGACCAACCCGCATTTTTTATTCAATACACTCAACAATATTTACTCGCTGACGAGGGACAAAAGCGACCTGGCGCCTGAATCCATTCTTCGTCTTTCAAAGATCCTGCGGTTCATGTTGTATGAGACCGGCGGAGCATATATAGCTATTGAACAGGAAATAAAGATCATCAGCGATTATATCGCTCTTGAAAAACTACGGTACGATGAATCCCTGCATGTAAACTTTAATTACGATATTGAGGATATGAAACAGGCCATACCGCCGTTGCTGCTGATCCCGCTGGTGGAAAATGCATTCAAACATGGTGTATCGGAAACCCGGCAAGATCCGTTCGTGGATATTCATCTTTCGCTGAAGCAACGGCAATTGAATTTTACTGTAAAAAATTCTGCAGAAGCAACAGCGGAAAATAAAAATGTGAAAGAAAGTATCGGGCTATCCAACCTGAGGCGGCAACTGGAATTGTTATATAAAGATTTCAGCTTGTCCGTTCGGCAGGGTGAAGCTGATTTTACTGCTTTGCTAACCATAAACCTGGCCAGCCATGCCTGATATTAAATGCATCATTGTAGAGGATGAGCCCCTGGCTGCCAAAGTACTGGCAGATTATATAGCTCAGGTTCCGTTTCTGAAACTACAGGGAAAATTCAAAGACGCTATTCTCGCCACCGAATTTCTGCACCACAACCAAACGGACCTGATCTTTCTGGACATCCATTTGCCGAAATTAAAAGGGATGGCCTTTCTCAAAACGCTGACTCACCCACCGGCTGTAATTATCACCACTGCTTATCACCAGTACGCCGTCGAGGGATTCAACCTGAATGTAACGGATTACCTGCTCAAGCCCTTTGAATTTGAACGGTTCCTGGTGGCCGTAAATAAAGTCAATATCCCATCATCTCAAAAGCAACCCGGCGGCGACCTCAAAGAAGCAAAGGATTATATGTTTGTAACCGTGCAGAAAAAGAAAGTAAAGATCTTATACGCCGATATTATTTATATAGAAAGCCAGCAGGAGTATATCAAAGTGGTTACCACTAAGAAAACATATTTCTCCAAACTCACCACGGCTGAAATGGAATCGCTTTTACCGGCTCATCTTTTTAAGCGCATTCACCGGTCGTATATCGTTTCCATAAAGAAGATCGACTCTTATACGGCTGATACGGTCGAAACAGGTGGCATATCCATCCCCATTGGAAGAAGTTTCAGGAATGTACTGAAAGATTTGTAGCAGCCTGATCTGATCGCTCCCGCATGTGCTAGTGTCCGCAGCTGCTTAAATGAGTCCCCCCGGTTTCACTCACGAAACGGAATTACTAACTTTATTCATCGGGCATATTTTTCGCATCCGGCCTCTATGATTGTCGCATTCACCTTGCAATGTCTCCCCCTTTTTTGACGAGATTTACAGCATCCAAAACAGCAATGCCATGAGAAAGATGATCGTCTTATCCATGATTTCTTTAGACGGAGTAATGCAGGCCCCCGGCGGACCGGAAGAAGACAGATCAGGTGGTTTCAGGTACGGCGGCTGGGTAGCGCCTTTTAGTGACGAAGTATATCGTAAGGCCGTGCAAAAAGAGCTGACACAGCCTGCTGATTATTTGCTGGGCAGAAAAACATTTGAAATATGGGAAGACTATTGGCCGCATCATGACAACTTTTGGCCGGGCATCAATGAAGGCACCAAATACGTCCTTTCAAAGACCCGGAAAAGATCGGGCTGGAAAAACTCCGTATTCATCAAAACGGTGGCAGATATCAAAAAGATCAAAAGATCAAAAGGATCTGACATCCAGGTCTGGGGCAGCGGTCAGCTCATTCAACTGCTGATCAAAAATGATCTGGTAGATGAACTCCGGCTTAAAATTCACCCGCTGATACTTGGGAAAGGTAAAAAGTTGTTTGCGAATGGCACGATCCCGGCAGCATTCACATTAGCAGAGAATATTGTTACATCAACCGGTGTCATTATTGCTACTTACAAACGTGCCGGAAAAGTGAAGACGGGTGCTGTTGGAGCTTAAAGAAAACTGTTTACCACCAGTAATTATGTAAACAAACTATAGGTACTTTAATTACTTTTAATTGCAGTCATTTTTAGTAGTACCAAACAATAAAACAAAATATCATGGCACATGTATCCATCTATTTGAATTTCGCAGGAAATGCTGAACAGGCTTTTAATCACTACAAACAGGTTTTCAGATCCGAATTTTCTACGCCGTTAATGCGGATGAAAGACATTCCTCCGCAATCAGGGATGCCCGAACTTCCGGAAGCTGAAAAACATAAGGTCATGCATGTGGCGTTGCCGATTCTCGGCGGAACAGAAATTATGGCCTCTGACATATTAGAGAGTATGGGGCACAAATTGATAGAAGGCAATAACGTCACCATCAGTCTGAATCCTGACACCAAAGAAGAAGCAGACCGTTTATATAACGAACTTTCCCGGGATGGAAAAGACAGTGTTGCTCCCCATGATGAGTTCTGGGGATATTGGGGAACCTGCAAAGACAAATTTGGGGTCCGATGGATGTTCAATGTTTCAAATCAGCCAGTCAGGCAATAATCTTTTTTTTATTGAAAGGCTTTACTATAACTTTCGTAAAAGAACTAACATGAAAAACGAAAGGGTCTATAAACTGGTATTCGCAAGTGTCTATCCTCATTATCTTAAAAAAACGGAGACCAAGGGACATACCAAAGCAGAGCTGGATACCATCATTTGCTGGCTGACAGGATATACGCCAAAACAATTGCAGCAGCAGATAGACAAGAAAGTTGACCTGGAAACATTTTTTGCTGAGGCAAAGCTGAATCCTAATGCATCAAAGATCACAGGCGTCATCTGCGGTTATCGTGTAGAAGAGATCGAAGACAAGCTCATGCAAAAGATCCGCTATATGGATAAGCTGATAGATGAACTGGCCAAGGGAAAGGCCATGGAGAAAATATTAAGGAAGTAATTATCCTGAATTTCAATGAATAATTCAACATTCATCATTTAACAATCAACATATTTCATTTAAGTAATCACCATGTCAACCAATAGTGTAACACTGCACAGAGTGCTTACGGCACCTCCCGAAAAAGTTTACCGTGCCTTTACTGACGCCAATACCATGGCATCATGGCTTCCTCCGTATGGATTTGTATGCGTAGTGCATAGTATGGAGGTGAAGGTGGGCGGCAGCTATAAAATGTCATTCATCAATTTTACAACCGGCAACGGACATTCTTTCGGCGGAAAATTCCTGGAGA
>JAEUVK010000134.1 GCA_016787135.1 Chitinophagaceae bacterium
TTTTTTTCTTTTGCCGCGGCCAGCATTGCTTTTGCCACATCCCCTGCCTGTACCGGTTTATACTTTGCCGGTAATAAAAAGGAGATAGCCGGCATCACCACCGTTCCTATCTTTTCTCCCAGGCGAAATTCTTTTCTTGCACCCAATAGGATAGAGGGCCGCATAAAGTGTACAGACCTCAGGCCAATTCCCTTTACCGCATCTTCCACTTCGCCTTTCAGCTGCAGGTAGAAATTACTGCTTTTACTGTTGGCCCCAACAGCAGAGACCAGCACAAAGGTTCCGCAACCGGCAGCTTTGCAGCAACGGGCGGCATGCACCGGTATATCATAGTCGATTTTGCGATAGGCCTCCTTATCGCCTTTTACTTTTTTCTGCGTGGTGCCTATTGTACAGAATACCACATCGCTGCCATCAATAGCCAATTGCAGCGATTCAGCATCTGCAAAGTCAACTAACTTTATTTCCGTGCGGGGATCATCTTTGGGTATTGGCCTGCGCACAATCAGGCGGATCGTTTCAAAACTATTGTCCTGTTTCAGCCATTCATAAAGATAGCTTCCGATAAGACCCGTAACACCGATTATCGTTGCAGTTTTACCATTCATTGTAAAAGGTTGTCATTTCTTCTCCAGCACCAGCGCCACTTTATTAAAGTCGGCGGCGGCGTTGATCACTTTTTTAAAGTCTTCAAATTGCGATAACGGGTAACTGGTACGGCGATATTCTTCAAGGATCGTCACCTTTACCACATTCCCTTCTGCCTGGTAGGAGGATGTAAAGCCCATCGTGGTCTGGCCTTTGTCCTGATAAGTGTTACTGATCTTCAGGTCGTCGAGGTTCTTAACGGTATAGCCTTCCGGTATGGTGAATCTGATCTTTCTTTCGAGTATATGCGGGTAATCTATCTCCATCGGGAATTGTCTCGGCTTTTCCTGGTACATCTCTACCTGCGGACCGATGATATCGCCGATCTTAACGATGATCTTACTGCCCGCTCTTTCCACCAGTTCACTCGCTTTTACTGTGGCCGATAAGATAAAAGGTTTGTTCTGGTGGTAACTTTCAAAATCCTGGTTCTCCATTTTTGAACTTACCACGTTCTCCGATTTCGTGCCGAATTTGATCATCTCTTTGGTGATCTTTTTTTTGTTATCGTCAGAGGCGAAGTTGAAAATGGCTTTATATGTAGCGGCGGCATAGCCGGAATATATCTGGCTGATATTGACCAGCAGTGTATCGGCTAACGGATTCAACTGCACATCCGCTTCAGTGTTGATCACCGTTTTGGTATAATCTTCCAGCGGGATCGCTTTTACTTCACCAAAGGCAGTGGTGAAATTGCCGATAGTGGTGCTTTTGCAGAAGAATGCATTGGCGCCGCCCCAGTTCGGATCGATCCAGGGGAAACGGTATTCTGCAAGGGTGGGGGCCATGTATTTTTTTAATGAAGGAAAATAGATAACAGGGTTATCACAGGCGTTCCAGTTCTCAAAGTTCTTGTCAATAGCATTCTTGCTCCTGTCGGCTGTCAGCACAAATTCATACTGGAGGCCCAGTTGACGGAAAATAGCGCCATAGAGGCGAACGATACCGAGATGGCCGGACAATTTTGATCTGATGATCTTTTCCAGGTTCTCTGCATCGGCGCCACCTATATCGTCACGGGTAGCAAAATTGGTCTTAAGATAATTTTCTACGGCAACGATCTTTTCTGTTTCCGTAGCGAGGTTCTTCACTTTCATGTCGCTGATAAGGTCATTCACTTTTTTTATTTCCTTATCTGTACAATTCGTATAGTTCTGGTACACCCTTTTAGCGAGTTCATCCCATGTCAGCAGGCGGTCATTGCTGTTGCGTGACGTATTATACGCCAGTTTGTATTCGAAGCGCCTGAGGTTAGCCTCATAAGCGCTGTATTTTTCATTCTCCACACCGGGGATATCTTTTTCTATCACGGTAAGCCACTTCTTTTCATTTTCCACGACGTCCTGTGGTTTCACCGCCGAATTATACGGTTTCATTTCGAAGATCAGCCGCTTAGGCGTCACTAAATAAAAGCTGGCTTCCAGCACAGGGGTTCTTCCCTGGAATATCTCGGCGCCGAAGAAGCCTGTATTCCTTTTATAGGTATAATAGTATTCCACCTCGCATCCCTTTTCCAGTCCTTCCATGGCGAATATCTTATACACCTGGTCATCGTCCTCCTTCAGGTCTTTGATATTGTTTTTGCTTACTTCAATGATCTTGCCATCGGGTAAAATGGTCCTTGCCCGGATGTCAACAATGTCTGAATTATCGCTGACAGGAAGGTACACACGGTTGAAACTCTCGATCCCTTTGTCATCCATGATGTGAACGAGCTTGTGCAGCGTTTTATACACCACCAGTTCTTCATTCTCATCAATATATTCTACCCTTCTTTTGTCAAGGATGATAACCGCTGACTCATCTTTGTATTTGCTGTCGATGCTATGCAATACCGGTTTCTCTGTCCATGTTTCTTTTATAATTTCCTGTGATCGTACAGCCGCAACCGAGCAGACGATACAGATAATGAACGATACATATTTTTTCATGTGTTATGGCGGCTTTTATTTTTTAGATAAACTGATCGTTTCCCTGTAGAGCGGGAAGAGGTTCTCCAGCACTTTGTTCCATGCCTGGAACTTATCCGGCTGCAGCAGCAGGTGATTATTCTCAAAGGTCTGGGTCATTACCACCTGGTTCTTCTTTTGTTCATAGGTGATGTCAAATCCCCATACATCGTTGCGGAATGATCTGCTTTCCGGTAAGTAAGATACCTTGTATCCTTCGGGGATATTGAGTATTGTTACATATTTTGTTTTGTTCTTGTAATCGTGTTCGATCGGCGTATTTCTTTTCGGGTAATCTATTTCTCCGTGTTCATAAAATTTAAAGAGGTTCAGGTTCAGGTACCATTCATCGGCTATCTTTTTACCATAATCCTGCAACTCGAATTGACCGGTCAGGCGGAAAGTATTAGGATTGTCCGTTTCCCCGATCTCGTACTTGTTTAATTTAAATTTATTGGAGCCGCGGTTAAAATATCCCCGCATATACTTTTCCCTGTCTTTTTCATTGGTGTAGCTCATCATGCTGTGCATATCCATTGCATAATAGCCTGTCATGTTGACGCTGACAGAACCCGTAATGCCTTTATCCGTAAGGTCAAGATAAGTGGTATCTGTCAACTGGTTTTTTTCTTTGTCCAATTCCGGTACACGGATGATCTTGAATTCTTTTTCATTCATACCGACCAGGGCCTGCTTGCCTTGTATATGCCCCGAAGGAGCGCCGAAGACACAATGTGAATCGGTGCCATCGAGGAATACATAGCCGGTATCCAGCTTAATGGTCGTGATCATATGATTGTCGGTAATGGGAAGGGGGACTTCTGTATAATCGTAAGGTAAAGCCCTGCTGCCGATCCATGTGTAATACGCCGGCACACCGGCCTGATTAAGCATGACGGTAAGGATGCTGCTCATGTCTTTGCAATCACCAAAGCGGCGGTTGCAAACCAAATTGGCTTCGCGGGGAATAAAACCTTCCATGCCTTCTTCAAAGGCGACGTACTTGATATTTTTCTGCACCCATTTATAAATTCTTCGTGCCTTTTCTTCATTGGAACTTATCCCCCTGACGATCGAGTCGGTGATGTTCTTTAGCTCGGGACTGATCGATTTGTTGATGTCTTTGACAAAACTCCATTCTAATTTATAGAGATCATCAAGATTGGCCATGTAGCTGACGGTTTGGCTGCCATCACGGTAATTCTCTATATAAAAAATGACATGCAGGGAATAATAAGAGTTGTCTGGTGCATCCGGGTAGTTCAGTTCTTTGGGCAGGTTGGCCACTTTGAATGAATAAGTAGTTTCTCCTTTCCTGTTCTCTGAGGTGAACTGCACTTTTTCTTTATAGTTACCCCTGATCATATACTTCACTGACATATCTTTCGGGAAAGTTATTTTCAGCTCGCCATTTATTACCGGTACATACCGCGAGAAATAATGCGGTGAGAGCAGGCGTGGATTGGTATGAACAGTGGTATATTCAAGATGACCGACCGCTCCGGGAGTGATAGAAGGAAAATCAAAGGAGGTTTGCTTCATATCATCATAGAAAACGCTGTTTGATACACTCTGCGAGGTCTTGAAATCTTTGACCGTGATTTTTTTTCCCGAAGGGGATATGGTATAGGCTTCATATTCCTTTACCTGGTGAAAGCCGCTGTGGTAAAAGGAATAGCGGCTCATAAAAGAACCTGCGTTATCAGACAGGTACATCAATTCCTGCACTTCATCGCTTTCGGCCTGTGGCTGACCGTCTTTCAGTTTTATTGTATAATGAACAGTATGGCTCCGTACAACGGCCTGCTCGCCGGGAAAAATGGCTTTGATTTCTTCCACACTTTGTGCGGCAGACAGGTAAGCGCTGATGATCGCCGGTATAATAATGACCCGGTACACAAAATATCTCATACTCATTTTTTAATATCAAGGAGTTTGCCGTAATGATAGTATCTTGTTTCTTTCAGTTTGCCCGTGTCGTCATAGATCTTCATGATGTTGTGCGGCTCGCCGTTATAATAATACCCTTCTTCTGTTACTATTCCTTTATCGTTGTATTCTTTATACGTTCCATGAAGGTTGTTGTGCAGAAAGGTATAATCGTTTTGAAGCTGGCCATTGGCGTAATAATATTTGTAATTCCCTTCGGACAGGTCATAGTCTTCCATGCCTTTTACTTTTAATTTGCCATTGGAATGCCAGGAAATATTGGCGCCATTCAATTCACCGTCGGCATACTCAAATTCGGCAGAAGGATTTCCATTGGCAAAGAATGTTTTTACTTTTCCGGAACCTGCTGTTATGGGTATCTCCGGAACCAGCTTGCCTGACTTGTCCATATATGTATAGGCAACTGGCACATCCTGGATAAAGCGTACCTGGTAGGCAAGACTTCCGTCCTGGTCATATTTTTTTGTCCAGCCATTCCTTTCACCTTTTTCCATTTCTATTTCCGTATCCGGCTTCCCGTTCTCGTAATAATAGGTTTTCTTGTCTATCAGTTCGCCATTCTCATAGTTTTCCGCGTAGTTGAGTTTACCACTGGTAAGATAATTTTTCCATACGCCTTCTTTCTTTCCCAGTTTATATTGCCCTTCAATGGCCACCTGCCCGCTGTAATAGTAGTTGCGATATACACTGTCTATTTCACCTTTTTTGTAGAACTGCTGTGTATTCACTTTCCCGTCGAAGAAATAGAATTTGTAAGAGCCTTCTATCTCCCCGTTCACATAATTGCCTTCACTGTAGGTTTTGCCATTGAAGAAAAGTACTTTCAGTTTACCGTTCCCGTTTTTGAAGACACAGCGGTTGATCTCTTTACCGGTTGTATCATACTGAATGAATTCTTCCATCCATCCGAGGTTGTATTTTGCTGCATTGTCTTTTTTGCCATTGGGAAAGAACTCCTCTTTATAGCCGTTCAGGTCATTATTCAGGTAATCGCTGATGCCTGTCAGGTTGCCTGTTTCATCATAGTTGAGCCAGGTGCCCTGCATAGAACCTTCCTGATACCAGCCTTCTTCCTGTAGCTGTCCATGTTTGTACCAATATTTCTGATAGCCATGTTTTTCTCCTGCCTGGTAATCGATACTTACCTGTTTTTGTCCATTGGGATAGTAACTGACGCCGGGGCCTTCCAATTGCCCCTCCGCATATACGTTTTCGCTGCTTGGCTTACCGGAATGGTAGTAGTAGGTCTCTGTGCCTGTTATATCCCCTTTGTCATTGTAAACAGACTGGGAGCGCCTCGAGCCGTCTGCATAGTAGGTGGTGAGGTCCAGTTTCTTTGCTTTTCTTTCAGAAACCCCTATCTCTTTTCCGGTCTTGTCGTAATACCTTGCTGATCTTACAATATCATTATCGTAAGTATAAATAAAGAATCGTTTGCCGTCCTGGTCAAAGTATTCGACATCGCCCGATACTTTTCCTTTTTTATAATTGCTTTTGTAGAACAATTGCCCGTTATCATAATACTCTATGTATTCACCTTCTACAATGCCGTCCACAAATGTTTCCTGGATTTTCAGTTTACCGTTCTCGTGGTATTGTTTCCAGGGCCCCTTTAGTTTACCCTCTGCATAGGTGCCTTCCATCGATAATTTCCCGTTGTCATGATAAGCTTTGTACAGGCCTTCGATCTTCCCGTTGTTGTAGCCGCCCTGTGATTCCAATACGCCATTGCTGTGATATGTTTTGAAAGGGCCATGCAGTGAATCTTCCCTGTAATTTTCCAGGGAAAGCATGATGCCGCTGGCTGAAAAGGTTCTTCGTTCCCCATCCTGCTTTCCATTCTTATAATTTACGATAGTGCGGGGCGTCCCGATCAGGTAATAGCTTTTTGTCTGGCCCTCTTCTTTATCATCCTTAAATGTGGCGGTAGTAGATAAGTTGCCGTTATCATAATAGAAGATCTCTTCCCCTTGCAGTTTGTTATCCTTATAGTTTTGTTTTCCTTTCAGTAAACCATTGAAATGATAGTATTGCCAGGGGCCGGTCCTTTCGCCTTTGTCATTGTATTTTCCTTTGCTGCGAAGGTTGCCGGCGCCATAATAGAATTCCCAGTCGCCATAAAGCGTTTCGCCGTCATCCTTAGCGCTGCCTTTACCAAAGAGTCTTCCGTCATCATGATGGTAAAGCGCATTCATATTTTTTCTTGCCGCATAATTGATCTCCCGGGTAGCCCTTGACTGGTTGTAATAAGTTACAGCAACATCCACCACTTCCTGTATCACTTTCTCTTTCTTTTTTACATAATCCTGTATGCTCTCGATCTTAACATTGGCAAAAAGGCGGTAGATAAATGGTTCGAATTGTTTGTTCTCAAAATAAGATTTGAATAACGGCACATAGAATTGCATCCAGAAGTCAGTATCGCTTTCATCATATTCAATTTTTTCCAGCACCACCTGTATCTGCCGGGAAATAGGATCGTCCAGTTTCAGCAACGGCTTGTATTGTTTATCCAATGCAATCTTCGACAGGAGGATTTTTTCTACCGTAGAAAAATTATCGCTCAGATCACCGGCCCTGTTCTGTATAAGTTCTTTGATATCGTCGCTTGCTTTACTGATCGTACTCAGCGAAGTGATACAGGCTCCCTGGTACCGGCCTGCCGGTTGCAATAACAGGTAGTTGATATGGCTGAGCATGGCCTGGACCACATGGCCTTGTTGTAAGGCGCACACGCCGATCTTATAATGCGAACTGGCCTGGTAGGGATTGATCAGCAGGCACTGCCTGAAAACTTCTTCGGCTTCTTGATATTGTTTCAGCTTCATAAAGGTGGTGCCCTTGTTCAGGTATAATTCTGCATAGGCCGGGTACAGACGTATAGCTGAATCGTAAATACGAAGGGCCCGTTGTGGATCACCCATATCGTCGATCACGTTTCCATACAGGGTAAAAAAGTCCGGCCACCTGTCGTTGGGTTCTGCCAAACCTATTTCACAGGCGTTGCGGGCATCCACGAACTGGCTGTCCAGCATCTGGCTGTAGGCCATCTCATAAACAGCACGGTAATAGTTCGTATCGCTTGCTTTGATCTTTTTGTACAGGGCAATGGCTTCTTTGTATTTGCCTTCATCGTGCAGGCCGATGGCTTTTTCGATCAATTCGCCTGAATTGATCAATGGGTTATTTTCCTGGGCATTCAGCAAAAAAGTACATAAGCAGAACAGGGTGGAAGTGATAAGGTATCTCATGAGTGAAGTGTGGTTAAAACGAAGATGAAGATAGCAGGAAATTGCATATTAAGAAACGACATAAGTTTTTAATTATTTCCTTTTTACATTGCACCCGTGAAAATACTTAGAGAGCATATTTCCCTGTTGCCATACAATACATTTGGGATAGCGGCGAATGCCCGGTGGTTTGGTAGTTTTTCAGATACAGATGAACTGGAAGAACTCCTGGCTTCCGCCTCAGGGTCCCCGTCTTTCATTCTCGGAGGCGGCAGTAATATTTTGCTGACAAAAGATATTGATGGTCTTGTTTTAAAGAATGAGATCAGGGGGGTATATGAATTGCATGAAGACCAGGATCATGTATATGTAAAAGCGGGAGCAGGCGAGAACTGGCATGAATTCGTACAATATTGTCTTAAAAGAAACTGGGCCGGTATTGAAAACCTGTCATTGATCCCGGGCAATGTCGGGGCTTCGCCTATGCAGAATATAGGGGCTTATGGAGTAGAGGTCGCTGAAGTGTTCTGGAGCCTTGAGGCCTTTCACCTGCAGGAAAAAAAGGTGGTCACGTTTGTCTTGAGTGATTGCCAGTTCGGCTATCGGGAAAGTGTTTTTAAGAATAAATACAAAGGACAGTTTGTGATTTTAAATGTCACCTATCGTTTGCGAAAGAAACCTGTCTTTCATACCAGCTACGGGGCCATACAGCAGGAGCTTGAAAGAATGGGAGTAAAGGAGCTGAGCATACAGGCCATCTCACAGGCCGTGATCAATATCCGTTCTTCCAAATTGCCCGATCCCAAAGTAACTGGTAATGCAGGTAGTTTTTTCAAAAACCCCGAGATACGGCCATTGCAATATGAACTGCTCAAAGAGAAATTTCCGGATATAGTGGCCTATTCATTGGTCAATGGTAATTATAAACTGGCTGCCGGCTGGCTGATTGAGCAATGTGGATGGAAAGGTTACAGGGAAGGTGATGCAGGTGTGCATCCCAAACAGGCATTGGTGCTGGTGAATTATGGTAATGCTTCCGGCAAAAATATATATGAGCTCAGTGAGAAAGTATTACTTAGTGTGAAGGAGAAATTTGGTGTGGAACTCGAGCGGGAAGTTAATATCATTTAACAAAAGCAGTGCAGCGATGGCAGAAAGATGGTTGTCATTATGGCCAAAACCATAAACCATCTGTTATGCAAAAGACCAGTTTTTTACTCATCTTTTTCCTGCTGGCCATCTCGCTCACACGGGCCCAGGATAAGATCTACCGCAAGAATGGCAAAATAGTAGAAGCCAAAGTGCTGGAGATCGGCAGTTCCGAAGTAAAGTATAAGGAGTTCAATAACCTTGATGGGCCTATTTACGTTCTGGAAACAGATCGTATTGTCAAGATCGTATTTGAGAATGGGAAGGTTCAGAAATTCACAGAAGATCTGAAGGATCCTGAAAGATATAGCGATCAGTTAAGGAAAGCGGTCAAATTCGATTTCATGGGGCCCTTGCTTGGTTATTCCCAGATCTCGTTTGAAAAAGCGACCGATGTCGGGAAAGGATATGAGATATCCATAGGTGTTATCGGGGCAGGCAAATCTTCACGGCTGGATTATTATGATAGCGACCTGCGTTCAGTAAGGCGTAACCAGTTTGGTTTCTTTGTAAGCGGCGGGTATAAATTCGGCAAGTTGCCTGATTTTATTCTCTTTGGAAAAACACGGTACAGTCACATGATGCAGGGAACCTATGCAAAACCTATTGTTTATATCGGTAACTATAAAGAGAACCGGGTATTATGGAAGAATAATTCCTCTTATGAGATCGGTAAACAAAATGTCACATTTGGTGCTATAGAGATTGAACTTGGCAGGCAGTGGGTATTCGGCGATAAGTTTCTGCTGGATATCTACAATGGTTTCGGGTACGGCTTTGACAACAAAAAGAGCTCAAATGATTATTATGATTTTGAAGATGATATCACTGCGTACAATTATGCCAATGCCCGTCTTGGCCGAAGCCCGGGTTTCTCTTATTCATTCGGAATTAAATTAGGACTGCTGATCAAATAAAGAAGAACATATGCTGAAGTGTGGTTGAGTGTTCTGTTACACCTGAGGTGTGACGGGACACTTTTATTCTTGTATTTTCCGGAAAGAAATAATTGGTCTATCTTTTTAATGTTATTATCTCCATTTCATCTATCCAAAACTGCTACGATGAGAAAATCCATATTACTGTTTGCCGCTTTACTGGTCACCAGCCCGGCCCTGTTTGCACAGGGAAACAAATCGGTATTCTTCGAGATCGGTGGAAATGGTATCGGCTTTTCCGGAAATTTCGATGGACGGTTTTCTAAAAAAGAGAATGGCCTGGGATTCAGGGCGGGGATCGGTTTTGTACCAGGCACTGCCGATAACGGGTTGATCGATTTTTCCACCATTCTGACCATTCCTGTCGGGTTGAATTATGTGGCAGGTAAAGGACCTCATCATTTTGAAGCGGGATTAGGAGCCACTTACGTTTCGGGATCATTCAGTTTGCTGGATAGTGATGAAGAAAAGGGCAGTGGTGTTGGTTTTGTGCCAAGTGGAGGGTACAGGTACGCTTCACCGGAAAAAGGGTTACAGGCAAGGGTATTTATATCACCTTTTTTTGGCTCAGGGGGATCAGTGTTCTGGGCCGGACTGTCAATAGGCTACAAATTCTGACATCGGAATAATAAAGTGCATAAAATAAAAACCGGCCGATGACCGGTTTTTATTTTATGCTTCTTCATCAAACTCTTCCTCATAATCCTTACTGCCGAAATTCATCATGCTTCCCATCAGGTCTTTGAATTCGATCTTGTTTTCAAAGATCTTCTTACTGATAAGAGAATAGGAGGCGAGGCCATGCAGTACGAACTCCATCAGTAATGCTGCCTGCACGTCATTGGCATGTGTAAAATATTTTTTTACCAACGCATGCAGTCCATCCACCTGGTAAAGCAATATCGTTTTGTCTTTATCGGATGTATTGAAGGAAATGTTCAGGTTATTGCCTTTGTCAAACCAGTTGATCACAGGTTTATAAGGATTGTCTTCGGGTTTTTCCTGTTGCGAGGGTTTGCCGGTATTCTTTCTTTTTTTCAGTGTATCGGGATTGGGAAAATAGATCACAAACTGGGAACGGATCGCTTTATCCACTAAATTCATCGCTACCTGGTAAGGGCCTTCCTGCTCACCTTCATATACGAGTTCTACTTTGCCGGTGATGGAAGGGATGATGCCGACAAGATCGGCGATCCATACCTGTGTGCTTTTTTCATTGTTGATGATGGCCCTTCTTTCCGCAGCGCTGACGGCATTTTCAAATGCAGAGATGGTGAGCCGGGCGCTGACGCCACTTTTCTTATCCACCAGCTCACTGCTGCGGGCCTCAAATGCCACCTGTTCTATCAGTCTTTTTATAAGGTCGCTGACTTTTACTTTTTGTTTTTGATCTTCGCCGATCTCTGCTTCCTGTTCGGTTATTTCTAATGCCTGTTCGATGGATTTGGGGTAATGTGTCAGTATCTGGCTTTCGATCCTGTCTTTAAGCGGCGTCACAATTGAGCCACGATTGGTGTAATCTTCCGGGTTAGCGGTAAAAACAAAAAGGATATCCAGCGGCAAGCGGAGTTTAAACCCGCGTATCTGCACATCACCTTCTTCGAGTATATTAAACAAGGCCACTTGTATCCTTGCCTGCAGGTCGGGCAATTCATTGATCACGAAAATGCCTCGGTTGCTGCGGGGGATGATACCATAGTGCAGTACTCTTTCGTCAGCAAAGCTCAGTTTAAGATTGGCGGCTTTGATAGGGTCGATATCGCCGATCAGGTCGGCCACGCTTACATCCGGGGTGGCTAATTTTTCACCATAGCGTTCGGTGCGGTGCACCCAGTGAATGGGTGTCTCATCACCATGCCCGGCTATCTGGTCAAGCGCATATTTGGAAACAGGTTTGATGGGGTCATCATTGATATCGCTTCCGGAAATAACGGGGATGTATTCATCGAGCAGGTCCACCATCTGCCTCGCCATTCTTGTTTTGGCCTGGCCACGCAACCCAAGAAAAAGGATATTGTGTTTGCTGAGCAAGGCCCTTTCTACATCGGGTATCACACTGTCCTCGTAGCCAACGATGCCCTGGAATGTGTTTTCTTTTTTCTGTAGTTTGATGATAAGGTTGTCTCTTAATTCATCCTTTATGCTTTTGGGCCTGTAGCCGGAAGCTTTCAGTTCGCCAAGAGTTTTTATTTTTTTGATGTTCATGATAATTGTTGTCTGAACCCAGATCGGGGAGATTTATTGATTAACAGGAAGATTTGATGGAATGTATTTAGGATTTTCCAGTCTTTTAAACTCAAGGCCAATGCTGCCAAAGTTAAGCAGGAGGCCAACCTGCATATTGCAGGCTTCGAGATAGTTCTTTGCCTGTGCAAGATGAACTCTCATGCCACAGCCAATTATTTTTTCAGTAATCTCTTTGAATTTGTATTCTGCCATTTTCTTCAACATCGTTTAATCACCCAAAATCATGCTTCAGACTAATACACCGTTTTTCTCTTCCCGCTCTCAAAATCCTTAAATATAAAGGCCCCTAGTTTATCCAATGAAGCGAAGAAAGCCTTGCCGTTATTCGTTTCAGTAAACTCCTGAACAAATCTTTGCAGGTATGGGTCGGTAGCGATCATAAAGGTGGTGATCGGGATCTTCAGTTTCTTGCATTGCGCAGCGAGGTTCATGCAACGGCTCACTACTTTGCGGTCAAGCCCGAAACTGTTCTTGTAATACCGTTTGCCGATCTTCAGGCAGGTAGGCTTACCATCCGTGATCATGAATATCTGCTTGTTCGGGTTCTTTCTTCTGCGCAGTATGTCCATAGCCAGTTCTAATCCTGCAACAGTATTCGTATGATATGGCCCAACCTGCAAATACGGAAGATCCTTTATCTCTACCGGCCAGGCATCGTTACCAAATACCACTATATCCAGTGTGTCTTTGGGATATTTGGTAGTGATCAGCTCACTCAATGCCATCGCTACTTTCTTTGCAGGAGTGATACGATCCTCTCCATACAATATCATAGAGTGGGAGATATCAATCATCAGCACCGTAGAGGTCTGCGCTTTGAAATCGGTTTCCCGGATGCTCAGGTCATCTTCCTGCATATTGAAGCTTTCGATACCGTGATTGATCTGTGCATTGCGGATGCTTTCGGTGAAATCTATTTGTTCCAGCATATCACCGAACTGGAACTGTCGTGTCTCGGGATTTTGTTCATCACCCTGTCCTGGTTTGAAGCTGTGATGATCACCTTGTTTGGTCTTTTTCAGTTTGCCAAAGATCTCTTCGAGGCTTCTTTTGCGGATACCCTGCTCGGTTTTGGGCGTGATCTTAATTTGCCCCTGCTGATTATCTTCTGTCAGGTAGCCTTTTTCTTTCAGTTCATCAATGAAATCACCCATGCCGTACTCATCATCCGTAAGCTGGTATTTTTTGTCTAATTCATTCATCCATTGCATGGCCTCGCCTACATCGCCGCTGGTATAGGTAAGTAGTTGCATAAAGAGGTCCAGCAATTGCTCGAACCGGCTTTTGCCTTCCATATCAGGATCAAAACGGGAAAAATGAAATCCTTTCATACACAAAGAAGTCTGAAGTGAGATGTCTGAGGTCAGAGAAGCAAACGATCCGGATAAAGCTTATTCCCGGATTCATACCTCTGACCTCCGGCCTCCGTCTTCAGCAATTTACGATAAATTGATAGTGATTGTCTTTCCTGTTATTAACAACTGAAAAAGCTACAGGTTCGGAAATAAAAAAACCGCCACATTGTTTTGTAGCGGTTTTTTACTGAAAAAGTTATTCATTATTTTTTTATACTATCTGCTCCGCTTTTCAGGGAATCTTTAATGTTGGTCTCAATGGTACTTCCGCCTTCCACTTTCTGGGGGGATTGTGTTTGCGGGGCATATTTCTTCTCAATGGCATCCAGCAGTTCAAGCATTACATCGTTCAGCAGCACCTCTGTGCCCTGCAGGCTGCCGGTATAAAACTCTGGCTTTTCGGCTTTCAGGTAGTTGTAATACTTCTGCTGCTGTTCAAGGTCCTTTCGTACGTCTTTTCTTACCTGCTCTGCGAGATCAGTTTTGCCTGCTTTGTAACATGCTTCAAGGAAAAGAAGACCGGTTTGGTTGTGGCTGTTGAAACGGCTGGTCATACCATAAGGCAGGTTTTCGGGATCAATACCTGTAGCCGTTTTTTCCAGCAGTTTGACCGCATCGTCTTTTCTGCCCGCATCGGCCAGGTTGCCTGCTGCTTCGCCATATACAGAACGGATATTGAGCAGGTGCCTGCGGTTCTCTTCATCAAAATAAACGCCTTTTTTGCCCGCATTGCCAAACCCGAATTTGTTCATCAGGTTATCAAATATCACTGTATTGTTATTATCCCTGATCTGTGTGCCTCCAAGATTGACCCTTTCTCTTTGTTCAATGGCGCTAAGCGCTCTTTCCAGTTCCCAGTTCTGCTGCGGGTATTTGTTAATAATAGGAACAAGCCTATAAGACAGACCGTCTTTGCGGAGATATTGGCCGAAACCAAGTTCACCGATCGGAGAGGTAAAATAGATCGGTCTTTTCCATTGGTTGGCGGCAATGACGTTCAGGATCATCATATCATTTCTGTAAATACCGCCCTGTAGTTTATTCTGGGGTAATTCAAAATCCATGTATGGCAGTACTATGTCGTCGGGATTTGCAAGGCCATTCTTTCTTGCCAGTACAGTATCCACCGGAACACGGAAGCGGGATACGGGGAAGAAATCAGGGCCTACATCCCTCTTTGTATCTGGGTCTTCATACCTGGAGCCAACATAATTCTTCATCACATCATAGAGGTCGTAGTATTTGTTTTTATCAGCCTTTGGGTCCAGCCGGTAACGCATCCATTCCCTGTTATGTCCTTCTACCTGCTCTGGCGACCAGATCACATCCACTGAATCGGCGCTGTTTACTTTGTAGCGGAGTTGGTTAATGTACCAGTCAATTCCCAGCAAACTGTTATTGATGATACGTATATCCGGCCTTACGCCTTCTACTTCCTGTGCATACCATAACGGGTAAGTATCATTATCCCCGAAAGTGAAGATGATCGCATTGGGGGCGCAGCTTTCCAGGTAATCTTTTGCCAGGTCTGGCGCTAATGTTTTGCTGCTGCGGTCATGGTCATCCCATTCCTGCTGTGCCATCATTAACGGAGCGATAAGACAAATAACGGAGGTTGCTATATTCAATATGCCCCCGTTTTGCCCTCCGGATGAAACAGCCCTTACCAGATAGGTTCCGCCTGCTGCTAATAAAGCGAACATGGCTGTTATGACCAGGCTGGCTATTATAAGACCCTTGTTATTCTCATGGAACATACTCATGATGGATACAGCCAATGTCAGCGCCGACCCATATAGCAGCACATTGGAAAATGTTTTTTTGTCTTCTTTATCGCGGGCCATTTTTACAAAAGCTACTACTGCCAGACCGATCCACATAGCAAAGACATAGAAAGAACTTACATACGCATAATCCCTTTCCCTTGGCTGCTGTCCCGGCTGATTCAGGTAAATAACAACTGCGATCCCCGTCATGAAAAACAGGAGGAATGTAACTATCCAGTCTTTCCTGTTTTTAAATAATTGGTATATACAACCCAGTATGCCCAGAAGGAAAGGCAGCATAAAGAGTTTATTGTTCGCTTTATTATTTTTCAGTGTATCCGGTAGTTTACCCTGGTCGCCGAGACGGGAATTATCTATTACGGGGATACCGCTGATCCAGTTACCATCCCGGACATTGCCAAACCCCTGCACATCATTTTGTTTGCCGGCAAAATTCCACATGAAGTAACGCCAGTACATCAGGTCCATCTGGTAAGTAAAGAACCAGTTGAAATTGTCATAGTAAGTAGGGGCGTACATCGCTCTTCCTTCGTCATCCGGTTTTTGTTCAAGGTTGAGCCACTGTACGTAAAAGTTAAGGTGCCCCTGGTCATTGCTTTTATCCCATATACGGGGAAATATCTGCATATCCTGGCTCTGGTAGGTTGGCTCGTCAGAAGTGCCGGTTGGTATGTACCAGTCTTTGCCATCAGCATCTTTTCCTCTTACATATTTCATTTCGCCTTTTTTCATGGCGATGCCGTTAGGGCTTTCCGGGTCTAATTTATAACGGGCGCCGATATGAGGTCCATACACAATAGGGGCGCTGCCATATTGTTCACGGCTCAGGTAATAAACAAGGTTGATCGGGTTATCAACATTATTCATGTCAATAGCCGGGTTGGCATTGGAGCGTATCAATGCAGTAAAGTACATGAAGTAACCTATAAGCATGAATGCGTAGCACCACAAGCTGAGTTTGAGGATACGGAGCCCGTTGGCTTTAAAGAAATAGCCGATCAGCACAGCTACACCGGCAACCAATAAGAACTTGAACACCTTTTCGGCGCCTGAACCAATACTCACAAAGAATGGTAATGCCGACAGGCCAAGAAAAAGAATGAACCAGGCGATCAGTTTTGTTTTTGAAATATTCTTTTCAGTGAAACGAAGACCCCAGATGATCACAGCCGTTAAACCGAGGAAATAGACAGTAAAGCCGGAGAAGAAAGGCGTTTTGACAGAGTTCACAAAGAACACATCAAAAAGACCGGCCGCTTTCATGGAATATTGAATAACGGCGACCTGTACAATGCCTGTGATAAGACAACCGATGATGAATGCGGTGATCAGCTCACGAATGGCCTTGTATTTAAAGTATATCCTGGCCAGAGCTATGGCAATGCCGATAAAGCCAAAGATCATGGCAATACCCACCAGGTCATTTTCTTTGTTCAGCAAATTGGCGATGACCAGTAAGCCGACAATACCACCCGCTACTACGAGATCCCAGAAAAGCACAGGGTCTTTTTTGAACACAGTCATATCAGCTTTGAACGGATCATATTTAAAATGTCTTCTGAAATAATAGATCATGACGATAGCAGGAATGGTCAACAGGTTCAATAAGTGAACACCGATCGACAACCCCATCATAAAGAACAGGAAGATGATCCAGCGGTCGGCCCTTGCTCTTGCGGCTTCATCATTACCTGCATGCTCGTCTGCATGTTCCCATTTCAGCATGGCCCAGAATACCAATGCGGTGAAGAAAGATGACAGTGCATATACTTCGCCTTCCACAGCACTGAACCAGAATGAATCGCTGAATGTATAAGCCAATGCGCCTACTACACCGGCGGCCATAGTGGTAAACATTTGCTGGCCGCTCAGTTGCTCGCCAACAGACACAAACATCTTGCGGGCAAAGTGGGTAATACTCCAGAAAAGAAATAATATGGTAGCGGCACTGGCCAATGCACTCATGAAGTTGACGGCATTGGCGGCGGTCATTTTGTTATCACCAAACAATACAATAAAGAAACGGCCAAGAAGAACGAACAATGGAGCGCCGGGAGGGTGAGGCAACTGCACTTTGTCAGCACTGGCAACAAATTCACCACAATCCCACAAGCTGCCCCTTGCTTCACGGGTCAGCATATACGTAGCAAGCGCAGCAAGAAACACGGCCCAGCCGGTAAGATTATTGACTTTTCTGAAGTTCATATGAGCTTGATTTTTTCCCTTTGTTGAGGGCGTGGCAAAAATAGGAGATTTCAGTTCATGGCGGGAAGAATCTATACCCCCAAATCGTTAATAATGTGGGCAATGGGGTTTATTCTTCGCAGATCACCAGTTGGTTCAATGTCCATGCCTCAGGCTTACCGGCGAACAAGGCCTTTGTCAGCGTCCATGTTTCTTTAAAAAAACCGGAAAAGCGATAATGATCCAGGTATTCTTCACTATCCCAGATGCTATACGTGAAAAATACATTCTTTTGTTTATCATCCTGCCATAGTTCCAAATGCCTGCAACCGGGAAAATGCCGGATATGGTCTTTTCTTTCAGCAAACAATTGCTGAAATTTCCCTATTTCTTCCGGTCTGAAAACCATTTTGACTATCCTGGTAATTGGCATTGGTTTCTTTTTGATAGCGCCCTGAAATGTGATGATCCTTACTCAAAGAAGACCCGGACCGTCTGGTAAAAAAGCTGTGTCTGCATGATGCCCGACACCTGTGTGGATTTTTCATTAAATCCTTTCAGTCCGAACAGGCCTGCCGCATTTCCTTTGTTGATGGCGATCTCCAGGTAACCGGCGCTGTTGAATAGTGCCAGTTTTTCCCCTTCGTTCACATCTGCATACGACTCACTGATGCGGTCTATCATTTCATCTCTTTTGAAAACGATGCGGAAGCTTCTGCCCTTACGTTGTTCTTCAAACTGCTCACGGGTTATATTGACGATGACATTCTCAAAATTGTCTATAAAAATGATCTGGCCTTCTATCCAGTTGTTATCCAGTAAAGGGCGCAGGTGATTTTTTTCCCGGTAGCTTACATCCGGTGTGCCTATGTCTTTAATCGATTCTCCGTGTACCAGCTGATTCACGGCTTTGCCCATGATGTCTGCACAGTACAGGGTGTTCTTGATCGCCATTTTATCCAATGGTATGCCTATCACGATCTCGGGTTTTTCTTCCAGTATCATGTTCAGCAGTCCGTTGTCGGCACAGAGCAGGTATTGATTGTTGTGAAAGGCAAGTAATAACTGCTCCGGTTTCTTTTCAAAAAGATTGACCAGTATGATATGATAGGTCAACTCCGGGAAATTCTTAATGGCATTGCGGCATATATAAGCTGCCTGCGGGTAATTAAAAGGGGAGATGCTATGAGAAATGTCAACAATATTGAAATCGGGATTAACCTGTAATAATTGCGCTTTCACTGCCCCGACAAGATAATCCTGCTGGCCGATATCTGAAGTGAGGGTTAGCAATGGCATAGACAGTAATGAGAAATAAAGAATGTGAAATTAAAAATTAGAAAATGAAATGTATAAATGACCGACAACTTTCTCATTTTTTATTTCTCATTTTACACTTGTTATTTGATCAGCTTTCCATCTTTAAAGAAAAACTTATGCGTCAGTTTATCTGCCAGCGAAGGGAAGAACTTATTCATAAATACGGCCCGCTTGCCGGTAAAGGTCATTACGAGTGTACGCTTCTTCTTCTGTATCGCCCTTAGGATATGATGTGCACATTCCTCTGCTGTCATCATGCTGCCTTCATCCATCGGGCTTTCACCCTGTTCTGAACCATCTTTGGTCAATGCTGCATTGCGGATATTGGAAGAAGTGAAGCCCGGACATACCCACATGACATGTACTCCGTCGTCCATTAATTCGGTGCGTATCGCTTCGAGCCATCCCTGTAAGGCGAATTTGGAAGCAGAGTAACCGTTCCGACCCGGCAAGCCGCGGTAGCCGGCTATTGACGATACCCCTACGATAGTTCCTTTTCTTTCAATGATGGAATTCAACGCATACCTGGTGCAATACACAGCGCCAAAAAAATTAATGTCCATCACTTTGCGTATCACATCAAGATTCGCTTCTTTTAATAATGCCCTCATCGAAATACCGGCATTGTTGATCAGGATATCAATTCCGCCGTAGAATTTGACAGTGGTTTCTACAAATCGGCGGCAATCATTTTCATTACTGACATCGGCTACCATTGTGTGAAGCGGCGAAGAGGGGAAACTGGATTGAAGCCGGTATAATTTGTCATGATTACGGCCGCAGGTAGCTACTTTGGCGCCTGCAGCCAATAATTCTTCTACAAGGGCTTTGCCTATACCGTCTGTTCCACCGGTTACCATGACCACTTTATCCTTAAAATATGATAGCATGTCAGCGATTTAGCGCAAACCTACTTTAAAAATCTCCAGTAATGTGTAAAAACAGCCCATCTCTTTGCAAATCAGTTAAAGAGATGTTCATAATTGGCAGAGATTTTTTTGGTATGAAAGACACGACCCCGTATTTTTGCACTCCCAAAAAAAACGGGTTGATCTCGTAGCTCAGTTGGTAGAGCACAACACTTTTAATGTTGGGGCCCTGGGTTCGAGTCCCAGCGGGATCACGAAATAAAACAAATCCCAATGCGAAGAGCATTGGGATTTGTTTTGTAATAAGCAGGAGGAAAAGTTCATCCACTGTAAGGCCGGGTATAACAACACACAGCTATTGCCAATAGAAAGCGGAAAA
>JAEUVK010000146.1 GCA_016787135.1 Chitinophagaceae bacterium
TTCCAGGTCACGGGCGCCAAGAGTGATGCGCACCGGTACGCCTTTCATTTCATACTCCGCAAATTTCCAGCCGGGCCGCTGGTTATCGTTATCATCATACTTTACGCGTATGCCCATTGCTTTCAGCCCGGTCATGATCTCCTGCGCTTTGGCGCCGATCTTTGCTTTCTGTTCGTCCCCTTTATAAATAGGGACGATCACCACCTGCTGCGGGGCGATCCTCGGAGGCAATATCAATCCATCATCATCACTGTGTGCCATCACCAATGCACCTACCAATCTTGTACTGACTCCCCAGCTCGTTGCCCATACGTGTTCGAGATGATTGGCATTATTTAAAAATTTCACATCAAAAGCTTTGGCGAAGTTCTGACCGAGGAAATGCGAGGTGCCTGCCTGCAAAGCTTTTCCATCCTGCATCAGGGCTTCAATGCAATAGGTATCTACTGCCCCGGCAAAACGTTCACTTTCTGTTTTCACCCCTTTGATCACGGGTACCGCCATCCAGTTTTCCGCGAAGTCAGCATATACATTCAGCATCTGCACGGTTTCGGCCACGGCTTCTTCCTGTGTAGCATGAGCGGTATGTCCTTCCTGCCAGAGAAACTCGGCGGTGCGCAGGAACAGTCTTGTTCTCATCTCCCACCTGACTACATTGGCCCACTGGTTTACGAGGATCGGAAGGTCACGGTACGATTGTATCCATCCTTTATAGGTATTCCAGATGATCGCCTCACTCGTTGGCCTGATCACGAGCTCTTCTTCCAGTTTTGCCTCCGGATCAACCATAAGTTTTCCTTTCTCCGAAGGATCATTTTTGAGACGATAATGCGTAACCACCGCACATTCTTTTGCAAAACCTTCCGCATTCTTTTCTTCCGCTTCAAAAAGGCTCTTTGGTACAAACAACGGGAAGTAGGCATTCTGGTGGCCCGTGTCTTTAAACATTTTATCCAGCGCATCCCGCATATTCTCCCACAGGGCGAACCCATAGGGTTTTATTACCATACAGCCCCTGACAGCCGAATAATCGGCCAGTTCTCCTTTTAATACTAAGTCATTATACCATTGCGAATAATCCTGCGCTCTTGATGTGATTTCCTTGCTCATTTGTATTTGATTCTGGGTTCTTGATTCTGGATTCCGGATCCGGCTGTGGCCGGTTTAAAGGGCCTGCCAACATTTAATTTTAATTAACACAGCCGAGCATACTATTTTGATGAAACCATCGCAAATTTGTTATGCAAACGATTGTGTAGAATGAATCCGGGCAAAAGTAGTAACTTCAATTTTAAACCGTAAAAACCATTTGCCATGAAATATCAAATTTTACTTCTGGCATTCGTAGCTGCCGCCTTTGGCAGCTGTACTACCGCTTACAAGACCGGTCAAACGCCTGATGATGTGTATTTCTCCCCTGCCCGTGCACAGGATGAATACGTGCAGGTAAAGAAAGAGGATGACCGACGCTACCAGAGCCTAGACGAGTATTATGATGACCGTTTTCTTCGCATGAGGGTCGCCAACCGTTATCGCTGGTCAGCGCTCGATGACTATTATTTTAATAATCCTTATTACTATAATTATTACAGCAACTACTCCAGCTGGAACAATCCCTGGAACAGCTACTGGTTGTGGAATAATTATTATAACCCGTATTGCGGCGGTGGCTATGGTTATGGCGGTGGTATCATCATCAAGAACCCGACAGCCTATACACCTCCTCCGAGCAAACCTGTAGCATTCAATCCGAGAAGTTATCTTGGTAATACCCAAACAGGTGTAAAGGGAGGTTCGAACGCTTACTATAATAACAATTCGTACAGCGGCGGCACCCGTTACAATAACAGCAACAGCAGCTACAATAACTATAATAATAACAGCTACAACAGCGGGGGATCAGGTTCCAAATCCTATTCATCCGGAAGCAATAGCAGTTATACACCCAGCAGCTCAACACCTTCACGCAGCTATACACCTTCTTCTTCAGGAAGCAGTTCATCTTCTTCCGGAAGCAGCAGCAGTGGCAGTAGCGGAAGCAGCGGTTCTACAAGGCCCCCAAGATAAAAGAACATCAAACGAACTAATCATATAAGAAGGAGGAAGCGGACTTTAAGTGCATACTTGACAGTTTCCTCCTTTGTTGTACCTGACCATCTATAAAAAGTCAATCATGAAAAAACATGTACTTATAACCGGCTTTGTTTTCCTCTTCTCCGTTTCGCTTTTTGCCCAGATACCCGAAGACGTTTTAAAATATACCTGGCAGCCTGTGAATGGAACAGCAAGGATAAACGCTGTTGGCGGGGCCATGGGATCTCTTGGCGGCGACCTGACAGCTACATTTGTCAATCCTGCCGGTATTGCTTTTTTCAAAACCACCGACATTGTGTTATCACCGGGTTATTCATTCCTGAATAATAAAAGCAATTTCCGGGGCACCGGCGCTACTGATAAAACGTCTTTCTTTACCGCAGGTCCTACCGGTATCATCGGCGGGTGGAAGGGTGGTAACGGATGGAACAATGCACTCAGCTTTGCTATCAGCAACCGGAGTTTTAAAAATAATATCTCTTACAGCGGTCTGAATGATTTCAGTTCCGGCGCTGAACAATATGCCGCTGAAGTAGCGGGCAGCGGTATCAATATTGATGATATACCCGGCAGCAACCAGGTATCATTTGGTTCCCGTATGGCCGTATGGAATTATTTAGCGGATACGGTCACTTTGCCGGGTAAGAATACACCGGATGTTGTCAGCATGGCCATGTGGGATGCATTAAAGAATGGCGGACAGTTTTTGGTGAAACAATACACGACCACAGCAACAAGCGGTGATTTTACTGATATCGCCCTTGGCTTTGCCACTAACCACGAAGACAAATTATATATTGGCGGTTCATTTGGCTTACCGATCGTGAAGTACACCAAAGAAAATAAATTCCGCGAAGAAGATGCGACCGGCGATAATGACAACAATTTTAATTTTTACGAACTGAAGGAAACCTTTACGACCAAAGGCGTAGGTATCAACGGTAAGCTGGGTGTTATCTATAAACCCGTTGAATTTGTACGGGTGGGCCTGGCCGTACACACTCCTACCTGGTATAGCTTTGAAGATTCGTACGATGCCCGCATGGATGTAAACCTCGATAATTACCGTACCACACCGGGTACTACTTCAGCATCCGTTCAGCAGCTGAATGGCTCTATTCCCACTTACAAATACGAACTCATTACCCCGTGGAAAGTGATACTGAGCGGATCGTATGTGATCAGGGAGATAGAAGATGTACGCAAACAAAAAGGATTTCTCACTGCCGATATTGAATACGTGACCTATAATTCCAACAAATTCAGGAATGCGGAAGACTATGATGACAACGGCTATTACGATGCCATCAACGAAGTGATGAAGAAGTATTATAAAGGCGCTTTGAACTTCCGCGTGGGTGGTGAGCTGAAATTCACCACCATCATGGGACGTCTTGGCTTTGCCTACTATGGCAATCCTTATAAAGACAAAGAACTGAAAGCAAACAAAATGTTCATCAGTGGCGGCTTAGGTTATCGTAATGCCGGCATGTTCATTGACCTGACCTATGCCCACGGGCTGCACAAGGATGTGAACTTTCCTTACCGCCTGCCCGACAAGGCCAATACCTTTGCGACTACCAAAAGTTCCGGCGGCAATATTTCGCTGACGCTTGGTTTTAAGATATAAACGACCGTATAAACAGCCATGAGAAAGAGCGCCGCAAGGCGCTTTTTTCAGTTTTAGCCGGGGAATGAAGAGTCAGAAGGTCAAAGGAGTCAAAGGGGTCAGAAGGTCATATGAGTCAGAAGGTCAAAGGAGTCAAAGGGGTCATATGGGTCAGAAGGTCATATGGGTCAGAAGGTCATATGGGACAGGCGTGCTTCGTCAAGCTCAGCACGTTGCTCCGGCATAGCCAATGATCAGTTGTAAGCTGTATGCACCGGGAAGCGGGCACTTAGTTTGAACGCTTTTACCATGCCTCTGGCATACAGTATCCATACAGAAGGCCCCCTCCATCTCCCCCAAAGGGGGAGGGTGTCTAGTCCTAAGGTGGCGGGTATCTGGTGGCGGGTCGTGGAAACACGATTGACGTTACGGTGGTTTTTTGGTTTATTGTGTATATGGCGAGGCAGACCGGAATCATCAAAGTAGAAGGAACGATGCACGGTGTTTGTTTTTACCGGCTTAACGGGAACTATTATGCCCGGAAGAAAAGCAGCCTGAGCCGGGAACGGGTGAAGAAAAGCAAGGCATTTGCATCAACAAGAAGCTATGCGCAATTATTTGGAACGGCTTCTGTGATCGGTTCTGCAATCTACCAACTGATACCCAAAGCGAAAAAGGAGCGAAAGGTTTACCAGCGGATAACCGGTATGGCTATGCGGCT
>JAEUVK010000173.1 GCA_016787135.1 Chitinophagaceae bacterium
GCGCTGGCGTCTATCGCTACATGATCGCCCGGGTATTTCTGACGCACCAGTTCAAATACTTCCTTCCTGATCTTTTGCCGCATAGGTTCATCTGCTTTACTCAGCGCTGCTACTATCGGGGCCCCGATCTCCGTCATCATGTTCCAGTAAGTTTCCACCGTGCCGCAATTCAGCCTGGTAGCCACTTCCTGTTCCGTCACGTCAATCAAACCGGCGTTTTCAAAAAGTTCTTTGATCAAACCGGGTTTGCTGCAACGAAACATACCCGGTGCACCAGGAGGGGGCGGAGGTATCTCCATATTTCTATTAATGGTACCCATGGCTGCCGTCACCCAAAAATTTTTTTCCGGCCCCGTCCATACAGAAGTGGCAACAATGCCGCCGGGTTTCAATACTCTCACCATTTCCTGAGCGGCTAATTGCATATCCGGAAAAAACATAAAGCCAAAACGGCAACTGATGGCATCAAAGCTGTTGTCAGCAAACGGAAGTTCACACACATCGCAGGCTTTTATTTCAATATTGCGGATACCCCTTGAATCAGCATGATCTTTCGCAATCACCAGCATCTCTTCCGAGAGATCTGTAATCATCACCCTGCCACCCGGTATCATCGAAGCGATGGTCAGGCCGGGTTCGCCGGTGCCGGCAGCCACATCCAGTACGTACATGTTTCCTTTGGGCTGAATACAGCCAATGATAATGTCTCCCATGGGATGGAGAAAGTCCATCGTCAGTTCATCCCATTTTCTCCAGCCACCTGAAAATTTATTCCAGGATTGTTTTTGCTGTTCTCTGATCTCTTCTAATTGAGCGTTCATGTTGATTGGTTTTAAATGAAGAAATAAAAAAAATCAGCGGAGGGTATTAACCGGGAATCCAGGGGGAACGAAAAGAGACAGCAAGGTACGATTTAAATCATATCTGCTGACCTCCCGGAATATTCTGTAGAACCGATCATTCCTGCATTACTTCGTTATCAAATGCTCATACAAAGCGTTCACTGTTTTCCGTATCACCGTATTATATCCATCTGTGTAGCCGGGCCTGCACCCGTTAGTGATGACAACAATGCCAAATTTCTCTTCAGGCTGAAAGAACATGGCGCTGTATAAGCCGTACGCGGAACCTGTATGCCCCTTTAGAGTTTTACCTGCGATCAGTTTTGACGTGGTGGAAATGGCCAGCCCATACCCTTCTTCTCCGGGAAACGGTGTCTGCATTCGTTCAGCGCTTTTCTTTGATAGGATCCTTTTGCCTTTATAGCGGCCCTGTCGCATATGCATGATCATATACTTTGCCAGATCAGCAGCGCTGATCTTCATGCCGCCTGTAGGTGAAAAGATGGGCGTACTGTAGCCCATCACATAGTTAGCGATCTCTTCGCGACGGGGTGCATAAGCGCCGGGCGAAGGAATGAGTTGTTTCAATGAATCATTATACTCATAAATAGTAGCGAAACGGGAGGCATCCAATGAATCCACGCAATAGCCGCCATACAAACCCAGCGGATCGAGCACATGATGTTTGACATACTGGTCGAAACGTTCACCGGATATCCTTTCAATGATCGTACCCACCATATTAAAGTTCAGGTTGCAGTACTGGTATCTTTTGCCGGGTTCATAGTCATTATAACATTGGGCCCAGTCGGGGTTCTTATCCGGGTTGATCGCATCAAGGGTGAAGTATCCCTGGCTGTCATTGACGGAAGAACGATGCGACAATACCATCCTGAGCGTAATGACCGTTTCCGGGAATTTCGGGTTCCGCACTTTAAAACCAATAAGGTCGCTGATGTCATCCTCCAATGATAATTTCTTTGCTTCTGCCAGTTGCATGATGGAAGTAGCCGAAAACGATTTGGAAATGGAAGCGATCCTGAACAGGCAATCATCGGTCAGCAGTGTATTGCTTTCCGCATCTTTCAGACCGAAAGAATGGGTATAGATGATCTTTCCTTTTTTGACCACGGCTACCACAAGGCCCATCACCTGGCCCTGCTGCATAATGTCCCTGATCGTCTCTTCAGCATTCTCCGGCTGTGAAGAACCAGGCAGTGAGATAAGCTGCAGAATAATAAACAGGCAGGAGAAAAAAAATGTACGGCTCATTTTGATATAATTAGCTATAAATATAGAATGCGGAAACTACTCTACGCCAGTCACGCTATTTCGGTATGCACAACAGGCAATCACTTCACCCGCACATACACCAGCTTTACATTTTTCCTGCCGGTCTCCCGTTCATCTATTTCAAAATGACCGAGGCTTTTGATCAGTTGTAATAATTTTTCGAACCCGTAGTTGCGGGGATCAAAGTCAGGGCGTTTCTTCAGCAGCAGGCTGCCCAGCTCGCCGAGAAAAGCCCATCCATTCTCATCGGCGATATCATTGATGCTGGCAGTAACGAGGCTCACCAGGTTCTTATCCACTTTGCTGATCACTTTTTCTTTCTTGCGCAGGTCGGATAGTTTTATCTGTTTGGGTGAGGCTTCCGGCTGATCCAATATTTCTATATAGATGAATTTATCACAGGCAGCCCGGAACGGCGAAGGGGTCTTCTGTTCACCCATCCCGAATACTTTCATCCCTGCTTCACGCAGCCGTGTAGCGAGGCGGGTGAAATCGCTGTCGCTGCTCACAACACAAAAACCATCTACACGTCCGGTGTATAGTATATCCATCGCATCTATGATGAGTGCAGAGTCGGAAGAATTCTTACCTGTCGTATAACTGTATTGCTGCACGGGAGTAATGGCATGATCGAGCAATACGCCTTTCCATCCGGCCACATGCGGTTTGGTCCAGTCGGCATAAATACGTTTGAAGGTAGGCGCACCATATTTGGCCACCTCCTCCAATATGCCGCCGATGAGGCGGTATGGAATATTGTCGGCGTCAATTAAAACCGCCAGGCGGAGATCTTTAGGATTGTCCATGTATTGAGTTGATTACTCAGGAAAGGTAGTGAAATATGCTGGTGCACGGGAAGATGTACTATGCGACGGCGTGAAGCCATACTCCGTGAATAATCATTGTTATAAACTATATCACAGAGAGCCTGTCCATCTATTTTACCTTTCTTACCCTTTTCTCTGCTTCCTGCAATCCTTCATTCGGATCGAATCTCGGTGGCCGGTAACGGATCAATGAAATTGAACCGCCAACATGGGCCGCCCAGATGATATCATCATACCGTATATTGAAATAATCCCTTCCGTAATACCCATGTATAAAAACATTCAGGCTCCTTGATCTGAAAAAATTCAGTTCAGCAAAAAAATGCGTATTCATCCGGTAATCTTTGCTGCGTTTGAAATCAGACAGGTCGCCTGCTATATATTCTGTTTCCAGTCTGAACCGCAGTTCGATCTGCCGGTCCACCTTATAAAATTTATTGGTACCCGGATCATAAAAACGGATATGCGGGCTCCAGGGATTACTGAACGGCCTGGTCCTGTATTGCACTAAACCTAACAAACGATGCCTGCCATACCTTCTTTCCTGTTCGATACCGTAATTGAATGTACCATCATAACTCCCCAGCTCCTTCTGGTAACCTAAGCCGGCAGACAATAAACTATTCCGGTAACAGGAATAAATGATCATGGCATTGAAATAATTAGTTGAAAAGTCCCCTTTTGTATAATCATTTCGCTGAAGCAGGGAGTCTTCGCGGCTGGCATATACTCCTGATCTTTGCCCGTTTGAAAAATGCATGAGGTTGAGCTGCAACTGTACCATTTTCAAAGAAGCTTTGCTTTTCATCCATTGATAATTGTCTTTGAACGCATACTTATGTCCCCGCGGGGCAAAAATGATATACCGGGTCTGGTCATCCCACAATACTTTATCGAACTGAAGTCCTACTTTCTGATTGGTAGGAATGATCACATGTGAATCATCATTTGACATACGTAATGCAGGCGCATACCGGAAAGACAAACGGGATGTCTGCGCAAAATGATCTTCCTGGTTCCTGTTCCAGACCAATGGAAATACCTGGTCGATCTGTCCTTCCAGCAGATAACCGTTCTTTCCCTCTCCTTCCCGCAGGGGCAGGATCCTTTCAACCGGCCGGATACTGAATGTTGTGAGTGAAAAATAAGAAACAGGCAAAAGCCCGTTCATCATCCTTTGCATAGCTGTATAAACGGTGCTGTCCGTATAATCTTCATACCAATTCACCAGTGGCCCCGGGCCAGGTATATGCTGAGCTGCCGCGAATAATGAAGCAGACAATCCTGCCGCAAACAGGTAAACCCTGATTTTCATCACCAAAAATTTTATGCATTTTTTTTATCCTATGCAGCAATAGTGTTTGTTTAGATTATGAAATTACTCCAGCGCCTGGGGGCATCCCGGTGATAGCAGTCATCTTTGTACATGATTAAAATTATACCCGGGAGAGGCTTGATGGCCGGGATCGTGTTTTGCGAAGCCGGTTGCATATTGTTTATACCGGTGCATGAAGACATCATCATTGCCGAGGCAACACAGTCAAAACACCGTATATTTAAACCAGCTTTTCACTACAAATCACCGGTATGGAAAACGCTGCCCCGCAACCACAGGAACCAACGCCAGCCGCCAAATGGCTGAAAATGGGACGCAAGATCCTTATCGGCGCTCTCATCATGTATGCTGTCAATTTCTTTCTGAAACAAACCGGGTGGGATACATGGGAAAAATTCTCCGCACAGGCAGATAGTTTTGCCGAAAACATTATGACCGGCGCTGCCCGGCTCAGCCCGATGGCATTATGGAACAGTATTACCACCAATGAATACACGTATGATACGGAGCGGGGCAATTATTTCTCTACCCGCAGGCAAACAGGCAAACTCACTATAAAGGATAAAATAGCAAACTGGTTTGGCTATTACTGGTACACCGCCTCCGGCAGGGCCTTCTGGGCAGGGCGCATCCTTCTTATACTGGCGATAGTGGCGGGGATCTTGCTGGCAAAGGAAGATTATGATAAAGCCAGGGATAAAACTACCGCCCTGTTCGTGTTCCCCTTCAATATGCTGCTGAAGTTTTTTATTTTCCTGTTAAGTGTCAGTATTATTTGCCTGCTCCTTTACCTGGTCATCAAATTATTTCTCGCTATCGGCGCCGGTATTGTCTTTATTGTCTCCGGTATTCATGCCACGGGTGGCTTTACCAAACTATTGTATGAAGAAGCCAAAGGCGAAGCGGCCGGATCAGCTAAAAAAACAGTAGCAGGTTATTTATTGCCGTTCTTGTTCAGGAAAAAGAAGTAACTGCCTGGTGTTGCGTGCAGGTACGTCCCATGGCAAAGTGAGAATGATCTGCAGCCCATGGTAACAGTAACATGAACCGGACAAAGTACTGCCGGCAGGTGTTTAATGAGTATCTCCCGATCGTAGCAAAGCAAGCGAAACTGTATTACTCGCCGGGAGGCAGTTTAACGGATATCATTACTGTAGTGCCTTTACCCGGTTCACTGACCAACTCATACCGGCCACCCATCATCATGGTTCTTTCCTTCATACCCAGCAATCCAAGCGTACGTTTATGACTGATAGCAGACACATCAAACCCTTTTCCATCGTCCTGCACTTTCAGGATGATCCCGTCATTTTCCTTATACAGATATACGCTGACCCGGGTAGCCTGTGAATGGCGGGCGATATTGGTGAGTGATTCCTGGAAAATGCGGAAGAACCCTGTTGAGATATTTCGGGAAAGCACCACTTCCTCTTCGTCATGATAAAACATGGTTTTGATACCCGACCGTTTTTCAAATTCCTGGCTTTGCCATTCCATAGCTGCCACGAGGCCGAGATCATCGAGAATGCCCGGCCGCAACTCGGTAGCTATTCTTCTTACGGTATTAATCCCCTCATCCAGCATACTTAATATCCCTTTTACCTTTTCTTCCAACGCTTCATTGCCCTTTAGTTCCGGCTGTTTATATAGCCATGATGCATCCATTTTCATAGTAGTAAGCTGCTGCCCCAGTTCATCATGTATCTCCCGGGCGATCTTTATTTTCTCTTCTTCCCGTACTTCTTCAATATGCGAAGCCAGTTGCCTGATCTCCCGGTAAGATTGCTGCAATCTTTCCCTGTCCACCAGTTGCCGGGTGACATCGTTGATCGATACCAGCCGCATCTGCTGATTGCGGTACAAAAGGCTATGCGCAAATACCTCCGCTTTCATGATGTCGCCATTCTTTTTTTTATGCCGCCATATACCCAGGTTACCATCGGTATATGACCTGGCCATCTTAATAAATGCCGGCACATCTTCTTCCGGCCGGATATCTTTGACAGTCATGTGCAGGAATTCTTCATGGCTGTATCCGTATTGCCTCACGGCCGCTTCGTTCGCATCAATGATCAGGAAGTCCGGCAACCTGAACATGAACATCGGCATCGGGCTGTTATCGAACATTACCCTGTACTTCTGCTCAGACAGGCGAAGATCTTCCGCTATTTTCTTTCGTTCGGTGATGTCAATGAGGGTGCCGATGATTGCGGGAGCCCCTTTGTATGTGATCTTGCTGCCGTACACTTCCACATCTATATACGAGCCATCCTTCTTTTTACCGTGTATCTCATAATGCACGCTGTCTTTTTCCCCGGTCAACCGTAAGCGGATATTCTGGTTTACTTTCAGCATCTCCTCTTCATCTGCCATCGCTGCAACTGGCATCCTGATCATTTCTTCCTGTCCATAACCATAAATTTCCGCCAGCTTCGGATTAACATAGACAAACCGCCCTTCCTGGATGATATATACCCCCACCAGCGACCGCTCCACCATGTTCCTGAATTTTTCTTCTGCTTCCCGCAGGCTGAATTCCATTTTTTTTTGTTCCGTCACATCAATGGTAATGCCTCTCCACTTTACCGGCACATCGTTTTCAAACACGACAGAGAAAATATCCCGGAGCCATAGCACCCGCCCGTCGGCCACCACCATCCTGTACTCTAGTGAATGTGTTTTTTTTGATTGAATGCTCCCACGGTAAACATCTGTCACCATCTGCCGGTCCTCTTCATAAAGATGACGGGTCCAGAAATCCGGGTCATCCAGCCACTGGCTGACAGGATATCCCAGCATCTGTTCCGACTGCGGGCTCAGGTAAGTAAGCCTTGCAGTTTTTATATCCGATTCCCACACTACCCCGTTGATCGTATCTACCAGCGACATGTATTTCTTTTCGGACTGCCGTAAAGCCTCTTCCGCTTTTTTCCTCGCCGTTATATCGCGGGACAGCATAGTAAACCCCGCCGGAGAAGGATAAATATGGTTCTCGAACCAGCGATCATACCGGGGGTCGTGATCCTCCACATACCGGTAGGCCTGCACCGCCATTGCTTCTTCCGCCTTTTGATGAAATGCCGAACCGACTGCTTCGGGTAACACATCGAAAATGTTCTGGCCAATAAAACTGCCAGGCTTTTTGCCGGGAGGTACCATCCATTCTTCCGCTCTTTTGTTCATACCTGTAAAACGCCAGCCTGTATCCAGCGAAATGACAGCATCCGTCACCCGGTCAAAAATACCGGGCATATCCACCTTTTTTCCATTCAGTTGCTCATGCAACTCCTGCCTGCTGGTAGGGTTTCGGTTGATCCGGGTGACCAGCAGGGTCAACAGCAGGATAAAAATGATCGTACCTGAAAAATAAAAGACCGGTTTCAGCCGGAAATAATATAACAGGGTGAACGTGATAATTGAAATAATTACCAGGATGGTTATAAGGAGCAGTGTGGTTTCCCTTCGCTTCATACAGAATGGGAAATTCCGTAAGGAAAAAATGTAAACCAGAAAGGAATATCTATTAACTAGAGTCAGTGTAAATTACTAAATAATCACCATACCCATAGTTACTCAATATTACCTATTGCCTGCTTTTATAAATGAAATTAATAACGGACACCTGCCAGGAGATATGATGCTAACCTCCCGCTCAGGTGTCCGTTCTGTTCACTTAAATAATTAAATGAATAGTAACTCCAACTGTAACTGCCTTTATGCCAGTTCCAGTTCTTCCTTCTTCAATGGCTTCATACAGAAGAACCAGTCCTTACAGTAAACCCCTTCTTCTTTCCCCGCCATACGATCGGCGGCTACGCCACAGGAATTGGCAGGAGGCACTATCACATCTTCACCCGGTTGCCAGTCGGCAGGCATGGCGACACCATGTTTGTCGGCTGACTGCAACGCAATGATCACCCTTTTCAGTTCATCAAAGTTTCTGCCCAGTGAAAGCGGGTAATAGATCATGGCGCGGATAATTCCTTTGGGATCTATAAAGAATACGGCCCGTACTGCTTTCGTGCTGCTTTCATTCGGTTGTATCATGCCGTACTTCTTAGCCACTTCCATCGTAATATCCTCGATCAGTGGAAACTTTACCTCTGTATTCTTCCAGCCGCGGAATTCGATCTTGTCTTTAATGGTACGCAGCCAGGCAATATGACTGTAGAGGCCATCTACAGATAAACCTACCAGTTGTGTATTCAACTGGTTGAATTCTCTTTCCCTGCGGGCAAATGTGATAAACTCAGAAGTGCATACGGGTGTAAAGTCAGCCGGGTGGCTGAACAGGATGACCCATTTGCCTTTATAATCTTCCGGGAAAGAGATATTGCCCTGCGTAGTAACGGCTTTAAAGGAAGGAGCTTTGTCGCCTATGCGTGGCAGGGTAACAGGCATAGCAATGCTATCCGGTAATGTTGTCATGATTCAATATTTATAAGTGATATAATTTTTCCTTTTCAAGTTACTTACCGGTCAGAGGGCTTTGCTGTGATGCGGGTCAGCTTTGCACATGATTAATATTATATGCGGGAAAGGGCTGTTGGTTGTTGCCCGGGTTTGTGTCTTCACGGACCCGGCTGCATATTGTGTATGCCGGGGGTATGCACTATGGCGAGGGCATCTTACCGACATAACGTTTGAGTAAGGCAGGCACAACTTTTTTTTCTTATGTTCTTTTTCCCTTGATGAAATCCTTCGGCAGGCTCTGGAGAACCAAAAAGATCAAGGACAAACGAATGCTCCGCCGTTTGTCCGGCCAGCGCAAAGAAAGACCCCGGCATAGTAAAGATTTCCTTTGCTATTGCAGTGAATGGCTGAAGACTCCGCTGCGTGTTTTATTGCAAACCCCGAAGGCGCTGACTTTGGTCCCCTCCTAAATCCTCCCCTCAAGGGGGAGGACTACGCTCCGTAGCAAATATTCCGGCTCTTATCATGAACAGGCGAAAAAGAGGCGCTGGTGGTATTCCTTTGTTTGATGTACGGATAGCAATGACGAAGACTCCGGTAAAAGAAGATTGCCTTCAGGCCCCCGGAGTGTTCGTCATTGTGAGGCCTGCCATTATAATTATGAATAGTAACAGGCAGATGCGGCAGGCTGAACCAATCTGAAAGCCTGAAGCCCCGGCTCCGGCCATATTTACTTTTTGGCATTGCCCCAAAAAGTAACAAAAAAGTCTATGCAAAAGAAATTGCTCCGCTGCTTTTGCCCGCCCACGCACAGGAAGACCCCGGCATTTTATAGGTTTCCTTTGCTCTTGCAGTGAATGGCTGAAGACCCTGCTGCGTGTATCATTGCAGACCCGGATGGCGCTGGCTTTGGCCCCCTCCTAAATCCTCCCCTCAAGGGGGAGGACTACGTTCCGTAGCAAATATTCCGGCTCTTATCATGAACAGGTGAAAAAGAGGCGCTGGTGTTATTCCTTTGTTTGATGTACGGATAGCAATGACGGAGACTCCGCCAAAAGAAGATTGCCTTCAGGCCCCCGGAGTGTTCGTCATTGCGAGGCCTGCATTTATGGTCACGAATACTAGCGGGCAGATGCAGCAGGCCGAAACAATCTGGAAGCTGGTGTGTGGGACACGCACTATGGAAAATGGGATTAGTTAAATGTCTATTTAAGAAACTCTGCAATAAGGTCTTCAGTTTCTTTGTCTTTGTTGCCCTTTATAAAATCCTCATACTCCTTGCTGGTTTTAAAATATTCATCCTCCTTAAATTCTGCAACCGCAGCAGCCTTTTTATATTTCACAAATGCCTTTAGCTTTTCCAATAAATTCCGATGGTCAGAGGTTTTAATACCTTTATCTTCATTGAGCAACTGAAAAATACCAGCAGACAAATTCTCCTTAGTTATTTTCTTTTCCTGCAAGGATATAGTATGCCTATGATCAGCTTTGTTATGCCCATCTGTTATTTTCAGGTCTATGGTTGAACTGACAGATATCGTACCGATGCTTTTTTCACCTCCCTTATCCTGATGGTTGTCTATCAAAAGCCACAATGCCAATATAAGAACAGCAGTACCCGATATCCACCAGGCGTAACCAACTAAAATTTCAGATGTATAAGTACTATGCACTTCCGGCAGTAACCAGAGTGATAAAATGACGACAGCAATATGAACCAGGTACGCCCCACCCTTCTTCCAGATTAGCTTATCCTTTATCTTCCCGTTACTCCAATCTCTGATAAAATTACCAATATTACACAATGTATATCCCAATCCGAACAGGTACCAGTACCGGATTCCCTCGTAATTGGCTACGGCAAACATTTGCGCAACAAAAAACAAAGCCAGCACATCCCCGATATAATAATAATAATTCCTGCCGGGATCCGGCTCATTGTCGTGATACGAGAACCAGTCATGTGCAATGATCAGCAATGTCATAATAAAAAAGAAAAAATCGAAAAGTACAGGCCCTGACGACAAACCATCCCAAAAGTCAGTGTGAAGGCTGGTGTGGTCTTTGATCCGCAGGTAAAAATTAAATGAACTGACACCCAAGACGGTTCCATAGATCGCCTGTATAAAGGCGGGCATTTGTCCCTTTTTCATACGAGAAGTTTTATGATGGTGATGATAATGCAGACCGCCTGGTAAGTTTTCAAGAGAAAAAAACTTACATTTCAAATAAACAGGGTCGTCAATTAACTGACGCTTACACTCCCTCGAAAAAAGTCAAAGCGAAATCACAGAATTCAATAATTGTCGCCTTTTTCATCTCCTTTGAGGTGTTTGTAACAATACTTAATAAACGAAGTAAAATCCATTGGATGGCTTATAGTTTGCAAAATAAGAAAAGCAGAGCAGAATTACCAATCAATGAAAATCGTAAACTACCCTATCCCTATCATCTCCTCTACCCTCAATACGACTGGAAGGTCACCTACATTACGGAAGTCACTGGTTAAGTACTATTTTTTCAACCCACGTATCCGAAGTCATCCCGGTTTTCGGAGCTGCATTTATCAATGGGGCAAAGCACTCGTTACTATCACCACCAAAAAGATCAATACCAGCACTGCGATAATGATAAATACCCACCCGATCTTATTGAAAGCGTTACCGGATGCCATAAACTCTCCTACCGTCATGCCGGGGTTTCTTTTGGCTGCCTTTTTCATCTTATGCTTATACACCAAAAAAGCAGCTTTTTCTTTCAGGCTGAGTGTATGACCGGTTACCCGTTGCAGGTCTTTCAGTTTCCAGGTGGCCACATCTTTTATTTTCAGATCCTTCCAGGAAGCGGGGTGGTCAGCTGCGGGTTCAGCTAATGAGGCGGCATAAATCTTATGAGAACATACGGCCAGCGATATGATCAGCAGTGCAAGGCCATACCTGGTAAAGAGCTTCATGTATTTTGTTTCCGGGCAAGGTAGCTCTTCGCCGGCTGCAACGGGATGAGGCTCGTCAGGCGGGTATGAAACTTTTCAGAGCTGCCTACCCCATCATCTCCACCGCTCTCATTACAATTTCCAAATCACTCACACTGCGGAAGCCGCTGACACCGGTATAGATGATCGTACCGTCTTTTAATGTAACGGGCTGGCCGCCCTCCCAACCGATATAGTCGGGGCGGCGGATACCAAATTTTCTTTCGTCTATCTCGCCATTGAAGGCTTTCTTTTCAAACTCGCCGGTCTTCATGCCCGTGATCCACGACTGGCTGGCCTTGGTCCAGGCAATGCGGTAACGTCAGTCTGTGAAAAAACTATTCACATCTGTTGATTAAAAATAGACAATTCTGCGCAACAGGTAAAAGGGGATGTTTGTCTGATTGTTCATGAAGACAATAAAAGGGACCTCCCGGACTCAAATGCAGTTTGGCAGCC
>JAEUVK010000132.1 GCA_016787135.1 Chitinophagaceae bacterium
GTATAATGGTTGCAGATTTCAACAAATTATCCTTTCTGCTTAAAAATTAAATTTTTAGATAAACCTGACAATCCTTATTTTTCCACCATATTCCAAACTAAAAATTGCTTATTATGAGAAAAAGCTCTCGCTTTTTGGCAGCCTCTGCTATCGCCTGCCTCCTTTCGATTGCTGTCTTTGCCCAAACGATCACGATATCCGGTACTGTGCGCAATAGCTTATCCAGGGAAGTAGTTCCCGCTGTTTCTGTAGTAGTAAAAGGAACCAGTATAGGCACATACACCAACTCTGATGGGGAGTTTACACTGAAAGTGACAAAGCTGCCCGTAGTGCTGGTTTTCAGTTCGGTGAACTATGATAATTATGAAGTATCTGTCAGTGATGCTTCGGCGAAGGTGAATGTTGATTTCAAACCCAATACAACTCTCGGGCAGGAAGTGGTCGTAGCTACCACACGTACCCCGACAAGGATACTTGAAGCTCCGGTTACTGTTGAGCGCCTGAGTGGCGCTTCTCTCAGAAGTATTGCGGCCCCCAGTTATTATGAGGCGATCACCAACCTGAAAGGGGTGGACATGCATACGGCAAGTTTAACTTTCAGGACCGTAACAACACGTGGTTTTGTCAGCAGCGGTAATACACGTCTTAACCAGTTGATCGATGGGATGGATAACCAGGCGCCAGGTCTCAATTTTTCTGTTGGAAGTGTAGTTGGTCTCACCGAACTGGATGTAGATAATATCGAGTTGCTTTCAGGAGCATCTTCCGCACTGTATGGCTCAGGCGGTATGAATGGCACTGTCCTTATTTCCAGCAAGAATCCCTTTAAATATCAGGGGTTGAGTTATAATATCAAACAGGGTATCATGCATGTGGATGGTAAGCAACGTGCAGCTGCTCCATTTTACGACTGGTCATTCCGCTATGGTAAAACTCTGGGAAGCAAATGGGCATTCAAACTGGCAGCGCAGTTGACAAAGGGAAGTGACTGGCAAGCGGACGATTACCGTAATAAACAACAAATAGGCGTATTGAGTAGTGTGGTGGGTGGCAACCGCACCAATGACCCTAATTTCAATGGTGTGAATATTTACGGGGATGAGGCAAGTACGACGATGGCAGGCTTTGCACAATTAGTAACGAGTTTGACAAGTTCCGGAATTACAGGCTCGCCAACGGCATTAACGAGTCTTGCTAATGGCTATTTTGCCAGCCAGGGTAATCCTACTTATCCAACGAACGCCCAATATGCCGGCGCAATTTCTTTCATTCTGTCACAATTAGGACCTTTAACCCCGCAACAGCAAGCGGCTATCACAACAGCATTACAAACTCAGTTTCTTCCATTTTATAATGGCTTAAAGAACAATTATTTTCAAAACGGTACAGTTTCCAGAACAGGATATGAGGAAAAGAACCTGGTTGACTATAATACGTTGAATGTAAAATTCACGGGGGGGCTGCATTACAAGATCACCAATAATATCGAAGCATCCTGGAATACTTATTTTGGTACAGGTACTACTGTTTATACAGGAGCAGACCGTTATTCTCTTCGCAACCTGAAGATTGCCCAGCATAAACTTGAGGTAAAAGGTAAGACCTGGTTTGTGCGTGGATATACCACACAGGAGAATGCAGGTGAATCGTATAATGCTACTGCAGTAGGTGTCTATGTTAACAGTCTCTGGAAAGCAAATTCAACATGGTTTGCAGAGTATATCGGGACATTTGCAGAAGGCAGAAGATTGAATGGGCCAGCTGTTGCAGACATTACGTTGCACGCTGCTGCACGTTCAACTGCCGATGTTGGCAGGTTAGTACCCGGTACGGCTGCGTTTGATGCAGCTTTTAAAAAGGCCAAAAGCACACCTATCAAATTTGGTGGCGGCTTATTCCTTGATAAATCTGACCTGTGGTCAGGCGAAGGGCAACTTAATCTTTCCGATGCGTTAAGATTTTCCGATAAACTGGAGATCATTACAGGGGTGCAATGGAAACAGTGGGTGATGAACTCTGGCGGAACTCTCTTTGCCGACAATACTGACAGTATCGGTTATACAAAAGTATCCCCCGTAGGCAATATCAAAGTAAATGAAACAGGAGGCTATATCCAGTTAAGGAAGAAATTCTTCAAAGACATTCTTACATTGACCGCTGCCGGTCGTTATGACAAGCAAACTAATTTCGAAGGCCGTTTTACACCACGGTTTACCGGAGTGATTAAGGTCGCAAAGGATAACAACATCCGCCTGTCTTACCAGATGGCGTATCGTTTCCCGACCAACCAGGACCAGTATATTAGTCTTATTACCGGTGCCGGAGCTTTGATCGGTTGTCTCCCGGAATTCCAGGATTATTATAAACTGAACTCCACAAGAAAAGGCTACACTGCTGCCAGCATTTTAGCTTACCGCAACAGCGGCAACCCTGCTAATACGGCTTTACTGGTAGAGGCAGAATTCAAAAAGGTCAAACCCGAGACAGTTAGCTCTTATGAAATAGGGTACAAGGGCATTATAAAGAAGAAGCTGTTTGTAGATGGTTATCTCTATTACAGCACTTACAGGGATTTCCTGGCAACCATTGGTATCGGCCAGTCTAACCAGGCCAGCCCTGCATTGACAGACCTGTTTTCTCCGTTTACAACAGGCAATGTTTCCTATAAGCAGAATTCACCTGATCAGGTACAGGCTATTGGCTGGGGTATAGGTCTCGAATACCAGCTGATCAAAAACTACATGCTGTATGGCAACGTATTTTCTGATGAACTCAGAAATGTTCCTGCAGGTCTTGTGACATTTTTCAATGCACCGAAATACAGGTATAACATAGGCTTACGTAATGAGAATGTATGTCATAATATTGGCTTTAATGTAGTAGTAAAATGGCAGGATGATAACTATTATGAAGGCACATTTGTGAGCGGTACGCTTCCTCATTTTGCAATGGTAGATGCCCAGGTGACCTACCGCCCGGCAAAAACAAAGAGTGTATGGCGCATAGGTGGTACCAATCTTGGTAATAATTATTATCGCACAGGTTTCGGTAGCCCTTATGTTGGCGGTCTGTACTATGTTAGCTATGGCTACAACATCTTCTGATACTGATAATTGAATATCTTATTATAAAAAGGCTTCCGGTCCGGAAGCCTTTTTCTTTAGGAGCTTTTTAGGGGTAATATTATGTATTCATGTTTCGGAACATCCGGACAAGTTGTCCCGTAATTGTTTAAGATTTAATGCATGATTTTATATGTCTCACCGATCAATACGCCCTGGTGCCAGACCTGGAAGATATATTTGCCCTTTTGAAAGCTTTCTGTATCCAGGGAAAAGATCAATCTCTTTTGTTCGCCTTTTTCATAATCAAACCTGATCTTCCGGGTAAAATTCTTCTTTCCTTCGGATTTTGTATCAAATGTGCCGGAATCCCAGGCAGAGTTTTGCAAAACCTTCCCATCGGGTTCTGTAATAACTATGACCACCTCAGCATTCATGTATTGGTTCATGTTGTTTTGCAGAACAAAAGATGCCACAAATTTGTCCGCTTTCTTTGATTGTGCGGTTTCTTGTTCTTTGTCATTTCTCAGGTCAATGGCTGTGAAATGCAACGCTGAAGTCGTAAAAACAGAAGCCAGTTTTATTTTTTCCTTTAAATCTTTATTCTCTTCATCCAGCCTGCGTATGTTCTGCTCCAGCGAGGTCACTTCGCCTGTTGCCTTTTCAAGCTGACTGCTCAGGCTGATTTTTTCAGCTTCCATAGAACTATTCTCACTGCGCAGTTCATCCACTCTCTCTTCCAGTTCTGCCATCTTCTTTTTGGCTTCCTTAAGTTGCGCAGCGCTGGCATTAGGGCTTTTAAGGATGTTACTGATCTCATTCCTAAGCTTGTTTATTTCACCTATTCTGTAAGTGAGCAGTACCTGTAGTGAGTCAGTTGTGCTACGTGAAGAATCAAGTTTGAAGTCAAGATGGCTGATGGTCTCTGAATAGACGTTTTGTAATGAATCTCTGACACGGATGGCGATAGCAGCAGAATCAACAGAAGAGGGCGTTGCTGAAAATTTGCTGTAAGTCGTCTTGTCATAGATGTGATAGATCCATGTGGCAACAAGACCGACAGACAAAAGAACCAACAGCAGTGATCGTATATCCTTCATAAAACAGAGAATGATCTGGGAAGATGATGAAATCGGGATATTCACAGCTATTGGATGCCTGCAAGATAAGGAATCAGGCATAGTTAATCAGCCCTTCCGTAGTTTTCCTATGCTGTTCAGGTAAGCATAAAAAAACCGCCTCACGATTAAGTGAAGCGGTTGTTGCAGGAGTTGCAACTGCTTTTAACCGAATAAACCACCTTTTTTCAGGGTTCTCACACCTTCACCAATTCTGAACCCGTTATGATAAATTTCAATTTTGTAGTCACCTTTCTGGAAATCATTCTGACGAATAGGAAACTGCACTGTTTTGCGTGTGCCCTGGCTGTATTCAATAGCCACTTTGGAAGTATAAGCTTTGTCACCATCAGTACGTGTGGTGAGGGTGCCACCGCCCTGTGCTGCGTCAGAGATCACTTTACCATCAGGAGCTGTTACCATGATGTACATATCAGCAGGTCCCGATTTGGCAATACGGTTCTCCACATCAAATGATACTACCATTTTGTCAACACGTTTAGCAGAGGTAGTAGTTTTTTCTTTACCACCTTTCTTTTCGTTTACAGGAGTGATCTGGATATTGGATGCACTGAATGTAGAGCCCACATCAACTGTCTGGGCCAGGTCATTTTTTTCCGTAGTTGTAGCCTGCAGGTTTTGCTCTAAAACCTGTTTTTCGGTAGTAAGCTGGGCATTATTCGCGGTCAGCTCCTGGTTCTCACCAGTCAATCTTGCTACTTCTGCTTCCAGGGTAGCTATTTGGTTATTCAGGTTAGCGATCATTTGCTGAGCTCTTTTCAAATCAGCTGCTGTGGCATTCTTATCTCTTAAGATACGCTTGATCTCAGCTTTATTTGCGTCGATTTGTTTCTGCAGTTCGCTCTTGTCGCTTTGAAGTGCATTATTAGAACCGGTAATAGAGTCTAAACGGATCTCTGCTTCTTTCAGCATTGCATCCAGCGAATCACGCTGAGAGGCAAAACGGTCAGATTGAGTCTGTGCTACCTGCAGATTCTCTGCAGATTTGTTTTTATCCCAGAGAAGATATCCCCAGGTACCAAGAAGGCCTGCGGCTAACAAGCCGATGATTAAATTTTTTCCCGCACGGTTCTTTTGTGGTGGCGGAGGAGTCTGAGGTGTAGCCGATGGATAATTCGTGTTTGCCATAAAGCTGCGTTTTAAATTAATTTTAGGTTTATTATTGGATGGATCTTATAGCTGGTTTTAGGTTAGCAAAGGCCGTAAAACAAGTTTCAATGCTTTCCATCGGCGACAGAATTCCGAAAACCGTGCCAGAAACGGTCAGTTGCATGAATATTCGTTAATTTTTTGTGCACTATTCACACACTTAAAGCTTGTATCTTAGCGGTTTATGGCTGTAGAAAAGATCATAGGCGAATGGAAGAAGAACGTATTCAAGCCGGTATATTGGCTGGAGGGGGAGGAAGAATATTTTATCGACAAGGCAATAAACTATGCCGAGCATCATATTTTGAATGAGAGTGAAGCGTCCTTTAATCTAAGTGTTTTCTATGGCAGGGATGCCAGTTGGTCAGATGTTGTCAACGCCTGCCGTCGTTATCCTATGTTCGCAGAAAGACAGGTCGTACTGCTGAAAGAAGCGCAGCAAATGCGGGATGTTGAAAAGCTGGAGGGGTATGTCGAAAACCCATTGCCTTCAACTATTTTCGTTATCGCCTATAAGAATAAAAAGGTGGATGGCAGAACAAAATTTGCCAAAATCCTGAAAGAAAAGGGGGTACTGATCAGTACCAAAAAAATGTATGACAACCAGCTGCCTGAATGGACGCAGGAATTGGTTGAATCAAAAGGTCTGACAATATCACCGAAGGGGCTGGCCTTATTAGTTGACCATATAGGGAATGACCTGACGAGGATCGAGAATGAAATAGAAAAGATATCTGTCAACCTGGGTAAGAAAAAAGCGATCACCGAAGAGGACATAGAAGAATTCGTGGGGGTAAGTAAGGAGTTCAATGTTTTTGAATTACAGGCTGCACTGGCCAAAAAAGACCTGGCAAAGGCTATCCGTATCATCCAATATTTTGAAGCTAATCCTAAAGCAGCGCCGATACAGCTGATCCTGCCTTCACTGTATGGCTTCTTCAGTAAAGTATTTATGGTGTTTGGCGCCCATACCACCGATGAAAAAGGGGTAGCCGCTTCAATAGGCGTGAACCCATTTTTCGTTAAAGATTATATGCAGGCGGCTAAAATGTACGATTATGCAGGTGTAGAAAAGGCGCTGTTGCTTCTGCATAATTATAACCTGAAAAGCATAGGCATAAACAATGTCGGTGCGGAGGATGCCTCGCTGCTGAAGGAAATGGTCATTAAAATGACAGCCTGACTGTTTTCTGTTAACACAAAAGCCTTTTCTTTGCGACGGAATCTGCAAATTGTGCAACGCCCAAAGAGTGAATTTCATCTATTAGGAATAAAATAAAAGCCATGAAAAAAAATGTACTGTTCTTCTCTGTAATTTTTACATTATTGTTAGCGGGTTGTTTTGAAACAACTGATGAGGTCACCCTGAAAAAGGACGGAAGCGGAGTAATGACCAGTACCAATGATATGAGTATGCTCATCAGTATGGCCAAAGGAATGGGAGGAGCCAATGCAATGGGCGATGAAAAACCAACAGACACGATAGTCTCCCTGGCCAAAATGGCTGACAGCCTCACCTCTCTGACCGATGAAGAAAAGGACCTGGTAAGAAATGGAAAACTTGGCCTGACCATTAATATGACCGATGAAAAAATGATCACACGGCTGGAGATTCCCTTCGCAAAACTTGAACAGATAGATAAGATCAAGGGGATATCATCCAAGATCACTAATTATTTTCTTGGTAAGAATATGGGCGATAACATGCCTCCCGGACTTGGCGATAAAATGCCTTCTTCCGACCCTATCGGGGATTATTATTTTACAACATATTCTCAGGGTGTAATCGAAAAGAAACTGAATAAAGAAAAATATGCAGGACTGGAGAGTGATGAAATTATGAAAGGGATAAAGGAAATAGCAGATAATGGCATGCCTATGTCGAATACGATCATTATTAACCTGCCTTCGCCTGCGAAATCTATAACCGGGAAAGGGGCGACCTTATCAGAAGATAAAAAGAAAGTGACTATCAAAAGTACGGCTGAGGACTTCTTTGATAATGCAGCGGGACTGGAGTTTAAGATAGAATATTAAGAATTTGAGAGCCTCCGCAAAGGAGGCTTTTTACTTACAGCACCTTCAGGCTTTCAATTTTATCCTGATCAATTTGTTTAATCAATTCTTCTAACGAATTAAACTTTACTTCTTCCCGAAGATATTTTTTCACATATACTCTTAATGTCTTTCCGTATATTTCCTCATCGAAGTCAAAAATATTTACTTCGATAACTCTTTTCTTTCCATCTACGGTAGGCCGGAATCCAATGCTCATCATACCCTTCAGCCTGGAGTCGTGAGCCAGACCTCTAATCATTGTATACACCGCATATATCCCGTTTGACGGAATGATCTTTTCGTCATTATGGATCTTCAGGTTGGCAGTAGGGTAGCCAAGTTTTCTTCCCAGCTTGTCACCATGTACTACTTCTCCTTCAAAAAAGAATTCGTAACCCAGAAGTTTACCGGCAGTCTTTATATCATTATGTAAAAGGGCCTGTCTGATATTGGTAGAACTGATCGCAATATTATCGAGAATATGTTTGGGTATTTCTTTTAAATGATAACGATATTCTGCGGCATGCTTCTCAAGCATACGGTAATCACCCAGCCGGTCGCGGCCAAACCTGTGATCATATCCGATAATAATGGTATGAGGTTTGAATTTGGCAACTAAAAAGTCCCTGACATATTCTTCGGCCGGCTGATTCGCAAAAACCTCTGTGAAAGGAACAATGACCAGGTGATCAATTCCCAGCTGTCCCAGCAATTCAGTTCTTTCTTCCAGTGTATTGATAAGCCGGATGCCAAGAATGGGTGAAGAAACCACTTTCCTGGGATGGGGATGAAAGGTAATGATGACCGTTTCGCCTCCGATAGCCTGAGCTTCTTCTTTTAGCTTCTCAATGATCTGCCGGTGGCCCAAATGCACCCCGTCAAATGTGCCGATAGTGACAACAGCGTTCCGGAACGCTGGCAGTGATTCTATTCCGTGATGTACTTTCATAAAAGTGCTGCGAAGATATAAATTACCCGTTAGTTGTTTGTGGACAGCCTTTAGTGCAGATTGGTTAGTTTTGCCCGGATTTTAATTTCACATCCTAAAATCTGACAATGTCTCTTTATTCGAAAAGGGGGGTATCTGCGCAAAAGGAAGAAGTGCATGCAGCTACAAAGAATCTTGATAAAGGCCTTTATCCAAAGGCATTTTGTAAAATATACGCTGATGTTTTGTGCGGCGATGATGAATGGGTAAATGTCATGCATGCTGACGGCGCCGGTACAAAAAGCATTCTGGCCTATTTGTACTGGAAAGAAACCGGGGATATATCCGTATGGAAAGGAATAGCACAGGATGCTATTGTCATGAACCTGGATGACCTGCTTTGTGTGGGCATTTCAGATCAGCTTTTATTTTCCTCCACGATTGATCGTAATAAGAAGGTGATACCGGCTGAAGTACTCGAAGCCGTTATCAATGGCAGCCAGGAGTTTTTTGACAACCTGAAGAGTTTCGGGGTCAATATTACTTATATGGGAGGGGAAACGGCTGATGTGGGGGACGTGATAAGAACGATGGCCGTAAACGGTACCATGACCGCCAGGTGGCCAAAGAGCAGGCTCATCACCAACGAAAAAATAAAAACAGGGGATGTGATCGTCGGACTGGCAGGGTATGGACAATCGAAGTATGAAAAAGAATACAATAGCGGTCTTGCCAGTAATGGACTGACCAGTGCCCGGCATGATGTTTTGCATAAAACGTATGGCGCCAGGTTCCCTGAATCGTACGATACCTCGTTGGACGAATCGGTGGTGTATATTGGCCCGCATAGAATGACCGATGCAATTGACGTGAACGGGCAGCAAACAAGTATCGGAAAATTATTATTGAGCCCGACAAGGACTTTTGCACCAGTCATGAAAGAGTTGCTGGAAAATCATTTTGATGAGATCCATGGGCTCATACATTGCAGCGGCGGCGGGCAGACCAAGTGTATGAAGTATATCCCGGATAATGTCCGGATCGTAAAAGACAACCTCTTTGCACCGCCCGTGATCTTTCAGCTGATACAGGCCGCCAGTAAAGCTGATGACAAAGAGATGTACCAGGTCTTTAATATGGGAACGAGGCTGGAGATATATACAAATGAAAAGGACGCTGACAAACTTATCAGCGTCTCTAAAAGCTTTGGTGTAGATGCACAGGTGATAGGAAGGGTAGAAGAGAGCAGCAAAAGCGAACTGATTATAAAAACCGGGGAAGGCAATATCGTTTATTAATACACTTGCATTAATTTGCAATAAACCAGAGAGAATGGCAGAACCTATTATTGAATTGCGTCATGTCAATATTTATCAGGGAAATAATCTTGTATTGCAGGACGTGAACCTGACCGTCAACAAGGGAGAGTTTGTATATCTTGTTGGTAAGACCGGTACAGGGAAGTCGAGCCTCTTAAAAACCTTGTATGGTGAATTGCCCCTGAAGGAAGGCGACGCAACGGTAGCTACTTATAACCTTCGTGGTCTTGACTGGAAGAAAGTGCCGTTCTTGCGCCGGAATCTCGGGGTGGTATTCCAGGATTTTCAGTTGCTGACCGACCGCAATGTAAATGATAACCTCAAATTCGTTTTAAAAGCTACAGGCTGGAAAGATGAAAAGCTGATGGATGAAAAGATCGCTGATGTATTGGATAAAGTGGGGTTGAAATCAAAAGGATTCAAAATGCCTTTTGAATTAAGTGGTGGTGAACAGCAGCGTGTGGATATTGCCAGGGCCTTACTCAATTCTCCTAAACTGATACTGGCGGATGAACCTACAGGTAACCTTGATCCTGAGACTTCCGATGAGATCATGAACCTCCTCTTTAATATCGCCAGGGATTACAATGCTGCAGTCGTAATGGCTACGCATGACTACATAGTGGTACAAAAATTTCCGGCCCGTATGATCCGCACAGAAAAGGGCAAGGTCTCTGACAATGCTACCATAAATATTGAATAAACTTATTGGTGTTTTTCTCGTTGTCATACGTATTACATAGCAGTTGCTTTCGCAGCCTGACCTCTTCCGTTTCAAAAGGCTGATGGTATAATTGCATAATAATCGAAGCAAAGGCATCGGCATTATTGCCTATATGACAGGCAGATTCGAGTCCTGTTCCGGCTACCATAGGGTCATTCACTACACAATGGCGCCCCTGGTATAAGGCATGCAACAATTTTAAGCGGATTCCGGTTATGTTCTTATTGAAACAGGGAAGAACATTAATGTGCGCTTTCCGGATAAGATCATCCATTTCACTTTCTGAAGGATCGGCAACGAGACAGGTATGCTGACATAAGTGGGCCATTTTTTGCAAACGTTTTGAGGGTTTTTTTCCGGCGACCACAAAAGGTACTCTTGCTTTGGTAAATACATTACAGAGCAACCATAAAGCGGCTTTTTCATTTTCCGGCACAGATAAGTTGCCATGGTATAAGCAGAGATTACCGACACCTTCTTCTCCTGTTACCTTTTGCCAGGCAGGAAATGTTGGAATGAATTCCACTCTCGTCAGACTATAATCTTTCTTCAGAATGCTGATATCCTTTTCAGAAACGCAGGCATAGGTACAGTCGTCAGGCAACTGATGATTGTATTTTTTTAGTAACCTGCTTTCGTTATGGAAGTATAGTTTCTTTAGAAAATTGGATTCCGACCTGGCCAATTCCTTATAATAAATGCTTTCTTCATTATGCATTCTCACCACTATCTTCCGCTTTGTTCTGTCGATCATCGGAAGAATGCCTGTGCAATGAATACCTTCGATCAGAATAGGGTGTTCATCCTTTCGAAGGTTTGCAGCTAATTGCTCATTATTGCGTGAAGAAATAATGTAGGGTAAATGAAATGAAAAACCTTTGTGACCTGTTTCTCTTTTATAAACGTGTATCGTTTCGCAAAACTGATTCAGTTCATTTGGAGTGCCCCGTTCATTGTAGCTGAAATAATGAAGATGAATACCGACCCCTGATTTTTTCATCATCATGATCCTGTTCATCATATCGATAGCGCCGCCGTAATCAGCCGGCCAGGGTACATCCAGGCAAACGATATGTAAGTATTTCTTCACTGGTGGAAAACAGATTGATAAAAATCAAGCAGTTCTTTTTCTTCCTGCTGCCAATTCAGCACCTGTCTTGCCCGCAGGCAATTCTGCCTTAACTTCTTGTATAAAACATCATTTTGCAGCAAATTGTTTACGGCTTCAGCAATTCTTTCCGGGGCAATATCATTTAGTAGTATGGCTACCTCAAATTGTTTATTGATCTTCTGGTATTCGGGAAAATTCATAGCTATTTGTGGTAAACCGGCGTGTATATAATCAAAAAATTTATTTGGCAGGGCAAGGTATTGATTTATCCCTGTGTTTTCGGCTACCCCCATCCCGATAGCTGCTTTTTGTGAGATTGTCCACAGGTCATCTGGCGAAAGCATCCCTTTCAGTTCCACTTTGTCTTCTGCATTATTCAGCCTGATCAATTCCTTTAGCCGGGTCATGAAATTACCATCACCACAAACGATCAACTTGCAGTTTATTTGTTTCAGGGCTGGTATCAGCTGCTCAAATGCCCTTGCCTCATTGACTGCTCCCTGATAAAGGAGAAATTTTTCTGATGATGGCTGTTCTGTAAGGTCCCGGAGCCTTGTAATATTCCTGATGGTCTTATATTTTACTCCATACCGCCTGTTGAATTCTTCAGCTATACTTTCACTGACCGTGTAACCATGACTGTACCGGGGTACAGTTTTTTTCTCTACCCATGTCCACATTTTTTTTATCAATGGCCTTGTTGCTACTTCTTTTAAGCCGGTAAACAATTCATGGGCATCATAAATGCGGGGTATTCTTTTCCATTTTGAAATATACAGGCAGGGAAGAATAGTGTCTAAGTCAATGGCACAAATGGCATCCATTTTATGAAGCAATAGAAAAAAGAAAAGCCGTATGTTATATTCAGCATAGAAAAGTTTGCCCTTTGAAAAAAAGCAGTTCAGCCTTTTTTGCCGGAACTTTTCCTGCTTCAACGGGAGGGAAGTTGCCAATTTCCTTCCGATTAATGTAACTGCATAGCCATTTTCTGCCAGCGATGTACAGATGCGGGCCATCCGCTGGTCATACGTGAGATCGTTGGTTACTGTAAAAAAGATCTTTTTCAAGTGGTTGGCGGTTAAGATCAGCGCAAAGAAACGGATTTGTAAATTCTCTCAATAGTTTCGACTGTTTTCAGCCCGTCAGCGGCGCTGGCGAATGGATGACTGACATCGTTCAGTGCTTTTATCAGGTTCTCATAGATCTTATCGTGATTACTCATCGAACCTTTATAGAACCCATAATCATTGGCTTTGCCATTTTCAGACGTATTCAGTCCGGCTCCATCCGTGATCTGGTAGATGATCTTATTCATATACTCGCCGCCGATCTCAATACTTGCTTTTTCTGCAATAATACTCAGTGATACTTCCATGTTTTTCTGAAAAGCATTCACAGACCAGTTGATGCCTCCTATGGCACCGCTCTTCATTTCCACGGAAACCACGCCGCTATCTTCAAAATCAATGATACCCTGGTGAGCAAAGTTGTTCGTGATACCGGTTACAGATTTTATATCACCCAATAACCAAAGTAAAGCATCAATATAATGGCTGAACTGGGTAAATAAAGTACCCCCGTCAAGTGTTTTATCACCTTTCCATGAATCAGCATAGTAAGCGGCGGGACGGTTCCAGAAGCAATTCAACTGAAAACTGAATATCCTTCCTAATCCATTTTCATCCATTGCTTTTTTTAGAGCAGCCAATGCCGGATTATACCTGGTGGATTTAACGACAAACAGTTTTTTGCCGGCTTGACCGGCAGCCTGTATCATCTGTAAGGCATCAGCAGTTGAAGTAGATAAAGGTTTTTCGCAAAGAACATTTGCGCCTGCTTTTAATGCTTTTATTGAATGTTCGGCATGGAGTCCGTTAGGGGTACAAATGGCAACTACATCTGCTGTTTCATTTTTTAAAAGATCGTCTATAGAATAATATGGCTTGGAGTTAAAAGATGAAGCTATAGTATCGGCTTTTTCTTTTATGCTATCACAAACGGCAACTATCCGGCCATACTTGACAGCTTCAGCAGCATGCCGTGGAGCTATTTTGCCACAACCAATAATTGCAAACCGTAACGAAGAATTCATAAGGGGCAAATATACGGTTCATCACTGCAAAGAATAATAATCCAAGCCCGGCAAAAGAAAAGGGCCTGCACTAGCAAACCCTTTTGATCTTTTGTTGTATCAACTTTTTTATTGTCCCATATTCATTCCTTCTGTGGCACCGCCATCACCCTGGTTCTTCAGGTTTTTACGTTTGAACAGGTTGGGATCAAACTTGCCAAAGCGCCAGTTGAAATTAACACGCAAAATCTGCGGGTCACGGCGGCGGAATAAATCCTGGGAAAAATATGATGATTCGGAATGAATATCCTGGCGTCTTGTTCTGAGAATATCATTCATATTAACGGAGACAGATGCAGCTCTGTTCTTTAAGAACTCATATCTTACTGCGATGTCCACACCGTAGTTAGGACGGATGTATCCCTGTGAGGCACTTTGCGCCCCGCCAAACATCATACCACCACCGCCAAATCCGCCACGTCCACCACCGCCACTTCCGCCGGGCGGTAAAACTGTTTTAGACTGGTATTCTCCCGACAACTGGATCGTAATATTTTTAGGAAGCTTGAAGGAGTTATTCAGTTTCAGGAAATAGCTGGTCAGTCGTTCCTGATCCGGCTCTCCCGGTATGCTGATCTTTACATCTGACGTATAAAGATTGAAATTAGGTGTTATTTCCCACCATTTGTAAAGGCTAGTCCTGGATGTCAATTCAATACCAGTCACATAACTTGAGTTGGCATTGATGTAAGTGTTCAGGATGAGATCCTCTCCGCCTGCGCCGGTCTCACTTACCTGGTAGCGGGTGATCAGGTCAGTTGTATGTTTATAGTAAATTGAAGCAAGGAAGTTGCCTTTATTCTTGAATGTTTTTTCATAAGACAATTCAAATGAGTTGGTAAACTCGGGTTTCAAACCAGGGTTTCCTTTACTTGGGTTCAATCTGTCAGAAGAATCAGTAAAGGGGGTCAATTGCCAGAAATTTGGCCTGTTGATTCGCCGGCTGTAATTCAATTGCAGGCTTTGTGTTTCGCCTAATTTTTGCGAAAGAAATACACTCGGGAAAAGACTGATCGGGAAATCAATATTGAACAGTTCACTTGTTTTAAGAAGTTTCCCTTCATAGTCTGAACTTTCTGCCCGCAGGCCCAGCTGGTAACCGAATGATTTTAACTGGTTGGAATAAGTGGCATAAGCAGCATATACCTGGTCGTTACTTTCATAATCTATTTGTGAGGAAGGCTGCAGTATCCACTGACCGTTATTGTCGTAGTAGAAAGCATTCTTGCTGCTGTTCTTTCTTAACTGGGCCCTTACTCCTACTTCTACTTTTGATTTATCTGTTATCGGGTTGGTGTAATCAGTTTGCAAAGTAATATTCTCACTCTTCCCGTCTATTTGCTGTTGTTGTTTGAAAGTATTGATCAACTGGTTCTGGGGTACTGTATAGTAATCCGTTTGAATGATGCTGTTGTTTTCGTTCTTGCTCTTATTGATAGTGACATCAGCAGTCAATTCACGGCCTGCTTTAGGGAAATTGTGCTTAAAGCTGATCATGGTTCCTATATTGCGGAAATTTCCTTTGGTATCGGTCTGCCGGTCGTTAAAAGAAGATGCTTTTGGCGCTGATAGCGTATCTATCAATATGTCACTGTTATTATTGGGTTTGAAGCTGCCTCTCACAAAGTTGCCACTGACAGAAAGGGTATTCCTGTTGTTAATAAAATAATCCACACCGGCCCTGACGAATGCGAAACTTCCTTCCTGTATGGATTTATCAGTTTGATAAAAGAATGTATTCGGGTTGTCGAACATGTTGAGCCTTTCGGTGGTACCGGTACTGATAGATTTACGCTGGTTATACATGCCGCTGACAAACATATTGACCTTCTGCTGGCGCAAATTGATATCGCCCCCTACACCAATTCGAGCACGGGAATCGAGGTTGGCACGCAGGCTTCCGTTGTAGCCTACCTTCTTTTCTTTCTTTAGTACAATATTCAATATGCCTGAAGTGCCACCGGATGCGTCGAATTTGGCAGAAGGATTAGTGATCAATTCCACACTCTGGATAGCGTCGGCAGGTATTTGCTCCAGTGTAAGATTGGTAGGGCGGCCATCAACAAATAACTGAGGGGTGTTATTGCGCATGGTAACGTTCCCGTCAATATCTACATTCAGCGAAGGCACATTACGCATCACATCAATAGCCGTACCACCGGCAGAAACGATATTCTTGTCAACATTGAATACTTTTCTGTCAATGCCAAGTTTCAATCCCGGTGCAGAAGAAGATACCGTTACGTTCTCAAGTTGTTTAGCGTCAAGATCCATTTTTAAATTACCGAGATCTTTATCCACCATACTTAACATGGCAGACATGTCACCCGTCGCTGCGCCGCCGCCGCTTCCGGGCATTTTCAAATCGAAAGATATTTTTTGTTCAATAGGAGTGAATCCGATAGCCGTTGCTTTGAGTTTGTATTGTCCAAACAGGGGTACGTTCTCTAAGCTGAACTCACCGTTTGCTTTTGTCAGCATACCGGCAATCACCATATCCTTCCGGCTTTTGGAGGCAGTGTCAAATTTGTTTTGAATTAATTGTACGGAAGCATATTCTACCGGCTTACCTGATTTGGAGTCTATCAGTTTTCCATAGAAACGGCCATTCATTTGCTGTCCGCCACCACGCATTCCGCCCATACCGGGCTGAGCAATAACAGACTGTGTTAGAATGATCAGGGAAAAAGCGGTGATAAGATTTCTCATGCGATTATTTTGTGATTCATTAGACGTTCAAAGGTTATTTAACCTGCTGACAACTATATGACAATTTGATGAAAGGTAAAAAACAGGCGCCGGGGTGAATTGTTGAACAGATTTCAATTAAATCGACAGAAATAAAGCTGCATTGACCAATCCGATAACAAAACCGACGACCGCACCACTTAAACCGAAGTATTTGAGTACAGGCGACAATGATTCCCGGATAGCTCCGGGACCGACCGATCTTATTTTAGCGGTAATAAGAGCTTCAATATTGATTTCGTTTTTCAGATTGCCCGTGAATTTAGCCATCACCTGCGGAAACATTTCCTCAATTTCCTTCAGGAAAACTTCTTTAAGAGAGTTGATCGTTTTATCGCCTATCAGCATGCCGATCATGGGCATTTTCGCTTTCAGCTTATGACGGAGAAAGTCATCGATATGCGCTTCTACAACAGGCATGACCTTTTTGATATTTTCCGGGTCAGCTACTCTTTGTTCCATATCTGTTATGGAGAACCCTTCAGCCGCTTTTTGACCAATCATTTTTGCCATTTCTTCCTGGCGTGAGGGAATTATCTTTTTAGTCAGAATGATTCCGGCTATCCAACTTCCAGTGAAGCCGATTACAGCAGAAATGACCGGAATGATAAGTAACCAATAGTTCATTTGAAATAGTATTGATAAAAATCAACCCCGATCTGTCTCGCTGAAACGAAACCCGACCGGGGTTATTGGGTGGCTAATGGGGCTCGAACCCACGACCCTCAGAACCACAATCTGATGCTCTAACCAACTGAGCTATAGCCACCATGTGGTTATCAAAGCGGCAGCAAAAGTAAAGAAATTGCCCATAGAGAAAAAATAAAACCTTGTTCTAAGAACAATTTATTGTCAGATGAAGTTTATCCTTGACATGGGCCACATGAGGCAGGAGCCGCTTATCAAAAAAGCACTTAAAAACAGTTGTTAAAAGCCTGAAAATGTAAGAAATCCTTCGTTTTTGCGTTATTTTTGGAATATGCTCAACTCATTAAAATACCTATTGAACATGAAGAGACTTCCCATCGTGATTTTGACAATAGTGGCAGGAACATTTCTCGCTTTTCAAACCCTGGGAACCGGGGCTAAAAACCCTCCCGGTAAATATGAAGAGATATTGAAACTGGTGGGAGAAATGCTGAGTCAGGGTCATTTCAGCCCGCAAGATATTAATGATGGCTTTTCAAAGAAAGTTTTCAAAAAATTCATAAACGAGTTGGATCCTGAAAAGAATATTTTTCTGCAAAGCGATATGGATCTGCTTCAGAAAAAGTATGAAACAAGGATAGATGATGAACTTAAAGGCGCCCCGGCAGAATCATTTCTTGCAGCAGGTAAAGCATTTAACACAAGAATGGAAGAAGCAGCATTAATTTGCAACGAACTTCTCACAAAACCTTTCAACTTTACCGTTGATGAAGAAGTTTTACTGGATGGGGATAAGCTGAACTTTACGGCCAATACTGCAGAACTGAAAGAAAGATGGAGAAAGAAATTGAAATACCTCACTCTTGAACGCTATTCAGATATGCTTGATGTTCGTGAAAAGAATAAGGGTAAGGAAGGCTTCGTGGTGAAATCTGACGAGGAGCTAGAAAAAGACGCCCGCGAGAAAACAAAAAAGGTAATTGACAGGCTGTTTGAACGTTTCCGGTTCAAGTTCACTGACGATGATAAATTCAATGTGTTTGTAAATGCTATCACGACTACGATGGATCCTCACTCAGAATTTTTTCCTCCTGTTGACAAAAGATATTTTGATGAAGAAATGAGTGGGCGTTTCTTTGGCATTGGTGCATCACTACAATATGATGAAGGCAATATCAAAGTGAGCAGCATTCTGACTGGTAGCCCGGCTTTTAAATCAGGTGAATTGCAGCCAGGTGATGTGATACAAAAAGTAGCCCAGGGAAAAGAGGAGCCGGTCGACCTTACAGGGTTTGTCGTAACTGATGCTGTAAAATTGATCCGTGGGAAAAAAGGTACAGAAGTAAAGCTGACGGTAAGGAAGCTTGATGGAACGGTCAAAGTAGTTTCTCTCATCCGCGACCAGATTGTACAGGATGAGACCTTTGCCCGCAGTGCTGTTGTAAGGAACGCTAATTCAAAGATAGGATACATCTATCTGCCGGAATTCTATGCCGACTTTGAAAACCCTAATGGCAACCGCAGTTATATTGATGTAGCTAAAGAAGTAGCTAAATTAAAAGAAGAAAAAGTTGACGGTATCGTGATCGATCTTCGCAATAACGGAGGAGGGTCATTATATGACGTAGTACAAATGGCGGGTCTGTTTATTGAAGATGGTCCGATTGTACAGGTAAAAGACAGAGAGAATAAGCCAAGCATCCTGAAAGATAAAGACAAGTCAGTATTGTATTCCGGTCCTTTAGCTGTAATGGTCAATGAATTTAGTGCCTCTGCTTCTGAAATATTCGCCGCTGCTATACAGGATTATGGCAGAGGGGTAGTGATTGGCAGTACTTCTACTTATGGGAAAGGAACAGTGCAGCGTAATATTGGATTGGATCAGAGTTTTACAGGTTCCAATTCTGACCTGGGAACAGTGAAGCTGACACTGCAGAAATTTTATAGGATCAACGGTGGTTCCACACAATTACGGGGTGTTTCTTCTGATATAGTATTGCCTGATCAGCTCGAGTACCTGAAAGTAAGGGAGAAAGATGATGAAGATGCTCTTCCATGGGATGAGATCAATAAGTCTCCATACTCCAACTGGAACCCCGGATATGATCTGAAGACCATTCAGCAATTAGCAAATCAAAGAGTGGAAAATGATCCGGCCTTCAAGCTGATCAAAGAGAATACCGACTGGTTGGCTAAACAAAATGATAAACGTTATTCACTACAACTGGATAAATATAGAAAAGAACAAAAAGCAATCCGTACTACGTTTGCCCAGAATGAGTCGCTGATCAAATTGAAAGAAGAAATGAATGTGACTGCTCTGGCCAATGAGGAAAATAAATTTGCTTCTGACCAAAATAAGCAGGAACGCTTTAATCAATGGTTGAAGGGCCTTCGTAAGGATATTTATCTAGACCAGGCAGTGAAAGTAGTCGATGATATTATCGGGCAGCAGAACCTGGTGAAAGGAAAAACGGGAGAAGAACCGGCCAAAAAAGCATTCTGAAAGACAATTGAATTGTAGTAACAGGTTAACAGGTGATAAGCCTGTTGACCTGTTTTCTTTTAGAGGTATCTTTCTTTTATCACCTTTATGTGATGCAGGGCATGGCCGATTACTATATAACCAATCCCACGAACATAAATAGAATTAGTATTGGAGGTGCCGGTTTCATCCAGTTGTTCTGAGTCGAATGAAGCAAAAAGGTATTCAGATGCCCTCCTCAATGCTTTGAACTCTTCTATCATAGTATTCCAGCTTCTCTTATCAGCTTTTGCATGGTCTGCATAACTGTTCTCGTCAAATCCCGGCAAATAAGTTTTGTCCTTCCTGGCAAAACACAAAGCCCGGTAAGTGAATATTCTTTCAGCATCTATGAGATGCTGTAATACTTCTTTGATCGTCCATTTACCCTCTGAATAACGGTAATCATATTTTGCGGCAGGTATATTTTCCAGAAAATGAAAAAGCACAGGCGACTGCACCTGGAATGCTTCCATCAGTTCATCCTGTGGAACATGATTAATATAGTTATGATAAAACTGCGGAACTCTTGAAAGATCAGGGCGCATAATGAATATAGTTGATGATTAAGAGAGGAAAGTTCGGAAATTCTGGGGATATCAGTTCGTTTGTTAGTGATGCGGGTTGTCGCTTTATAACATAATCTTGCCTTTCTGCTTCATTTACCGGGTTCTTTTGGCTTTCTGTAGAGAAAAATTTGCATTTCGGAGAAATATCTCCGGCTTATATCTGTAAAAAAATACTTTTATGGCAGTTCATTGCTTTTTTATTTAACCTTTAAACTGCTTTATATGAAACAACTGCTTTTTATATTTCTATTGGGCGGTTTGCTAATGCCAGCCACTTTCCTGCATTCCCAGGATACTGAGAAAAAAGATGGAAAAAATATTTTGAAGGTCAACCTGGCAGCTGTTGCCTTAAGCCATTACTCCTTTCAATATGAAAGGGTGACAGGTAAAAAGCAATCATTTGCCTTTGGCTTTGGCTTTTCGCCCAACGTTGACCTTCCCTTCAAGAACACATTATCTGACAAATTCGGGGATAACGATGATGCGGCCAGGGCTATTGAAACCACAAGGTTTTCCAAAATAACTATCACCCCGGAGTACCGTTTTTATGTCGGTAAAAAGCAAGCTCCACAGGGATTTTATATAGCGCCATTTGCACGTTATATGCACATGAAAATAAGCCAGGATTATACTTTTACTCCCAGTAGCGGGAATCTTCACACAGCACATATGGATGGTACAATTAATGGGATAGGTGGCGGGGTGCTGATCGGGGCACAATGGCTATTAGGTAAAAAGCAAAACGTAAGTATTGATTGGTGGATTGCCGGACCATTTTTCGGAGCAATGAACGGCGATTTTCATGGGACAGACCCCGACATGGACGAATTAAGCCCTGCTGACCGTGCCGATCTGGAAAGCGACATCGAAGGAGTAGATATTCCATTGTGGGACGTAGATGCCACTATCGGAGCTTATACAGTGGATGCCAAATTAAAGGGTGCATTTTATGGGGCAAGACTATTCGGTATCAGTCTTGGATTCCGGTTTTGAGGAACCGGGCATTGAACATAAAAATAAATCCCGCCTTAGGCGGGATTTATTTTATCATACAAAAATCATCAGGATTTTACTTTAGGCTTTACTATTGATTTAACAGGTTTAGCAGGAGGTGCCGGCTTCAATTCGCCCTTCAGTGTGGAGGCTAATTTTATCGCTTCATAGGCATTAATTATACCTCCTGATTTACTAATATCAGAGAGCTCAACTTCTTCACTACCGCCAGGCTGTTTTACTTTTACTCCCGGGCTCTGTGCTGATTTTTCGATCACCATTTTTACCTGTTTTGCACTTAATGCAGGGAAGTACTCCATAATAAACGCGGCCAGCCCGGCAACTACAGGAGAAGCCATACTGGTACCCTGTAAATTCTGATAGGTATTACCGCCAGGCACTGTTGAATATATTTTTACACCGGGTGCAAAAACATCTACTTCTTTCTTTCCGTAATTGGAGAAACTAGCAGTAAGCCCCCCGGCTTTTATATCAGTGTTGGGTGCGCTGGCGCCAACGGTGATCCAGTTAGCAGCTCTTTTCTCATCTTCAAAAACAGGAGTTGGAAAGTTCCAGGAGGTGTCTATATTTTCAGCACTATTGCCAGCTGCGTGTACCAGTAAGACACCTTTACTTTCCGCATACTTTACGGCCTCATCCACCCATTTCTTTTCAGGAGAAAAACTTTTGCCAAAACTCATATTAACGACTTTGGCGCCATTATCAACTGCATAGCGTATGGCCAGGGCAATGTCCTTGTCGTGCTCATCCCCATCCGGAACTGCACGGACAGTCATGATCTTTATATTGTCGGCCACGCCATCCATACCAAGTCCATTGCCTCTTGCTGCACCGATAATCCCGGAAACATGGGTACCATGCAAAGCGGCAGCTTTACTTACCATGACATCATTGTTACCATAAAATCTATCATTAAAATCTTCATAGTTGTCCTTGACAATATCAGCACGATAGGGAGTAGGTTTTGCTTCGGCGGCTTTTGCTTTGGTATCTTCACTGCTTACATATTCTTTTACCTCAGCTAATACTTCTGATACCGGCTGCTCAAGATCAAGGTCAAAACCACGATAAAGCCTTAAAATATTCTTCTTTGCTTTTTTACCTGCGTCATCATCGGCGGCAGGGGTAAATGCTTCGGCGTCTTTACCTGTATAGTTTTCTTTCAGTTGTCTTGCTTTCAATACAGAGTCGGCTGCCAGAGCATCTTTTAATACCCCTTTGACAATTCTGAGATTAAGCATCGAAGATGGGTCCACAGTGCCTACTTCCGCTTTTGACCTGAGCCACATCAGGTATTCTTTCTTTTCTGCCGGGCTGAGTTTATCCTCGTCGATCTCTTTGCCTTCGTATTTGCTTTTAAGGCCATGGTAAACACGGGCTGATTCGTAGGTATCCTTCTCTACATTGCGACCATCGCGGCCACCGAGAAAATTCCAGCCGTATACATCATCTACATAGCCATTCTTATCATCATCTATCCCGTTACCAGGTATTTCTTTGGGATTTTTCCAGAGTACCGTTTTAAGGTCTTCGTGAAGGGTGTCAACACCGGAATCAATTACAGCAACAATGACCGGTTTACTCTTCAGGTTCTTAGCTTTTACAAAATCATAGGCTTTCGCCAGGCTGATCCCGTAATAGCCACTATCCGGATTAAGAAGGTGCCATCCTTTAGGTACTTCATTTTTCTGTGCAAAAGCGGCAAGGGTAATTAACCCGCTTATTGCCAGTGATAAGCCTTTCTTTGCAATGTTCATTTCGTTTGCGTTTGTTTAATATACAAAATTGCGTAAAGCCGCAAAATTAGCGTTTACCATTCATACATTTTGCTAAATGAAAACCCCTGCAAAGCTCAAAAATGCAGGGGTTTCATGTGTCTTGACGGTAATATATTTTTATTGGTTGCTTAGCTTAAGTTCAACACGGCGGTTTTTAGCTTTTTCTGCTTCTGTGATACCTTTTGTCAGGGGTTTATCAGGCCCGAAACCTATCGAAGTCAGGCGTGAAGCCAGGATACCTTTGGTGATCAGGTAAGCCCTGACATTATCGGCCCTGTCCTGGGATAGTTTCATATTTGCATCACGGTTGGCATCGCCGCTTGTATGGCCTTCAATTGATACTACGATGGATGGGTTTTGCTTTAGGATGCCGGCTACTTCATCAAGTACTTTATGCGAGGCCGGTAAAAGAGTGGCCTTGCCCTGTGCAAACTGGATACGCCGTGCTGCATAGTTTACTTTCTGAACGATCTCTTTCTTCACTTCTTCCGGACAGCCGTTCTTTGATTTCAGACCTTTTACATTCGGGCATTTATCTTCTTCATCATTTACACCATCAAGATCGGTATCAGGTACCGGACAGCCATTGTAACGTGCAAATCCTGCCATTTCAGGGCATTTGTCATCCGTATCATCTACCCCGTCCTTATCGGTATCTTTTGGAGCAGGCGGGCAGCCTTTGTTTTCTCTTACCCCTGCCACATCAGGGCATTTATCATCTTTGTCAAGCACCCCATCTTTATCTTTATCAGCAGGCGGGCAACCTGCATTGGCTAAAAGACCTGCTTCACCGGGGCATTTATCTTCACTATCCTGCAGCCCATCACCGTCAGTATCAGGGCAGCCTTTAAATTTTGCAAGCCCGGCCTGGTCAGGACATTTATCGTCTTTATCAAATACACCATCGCCATCTTTGTCCATTACTGCTTTTTCAGGCTTAGCTAATTTATCTACATATACTCCCAGTGTAATTCCCATTACCTGGTGTTTGTAAGTACCGTTGTATCCATCGGGAGTATAGGCGTCTTTTAGTCCCTGGCTATAATTTGCCGTTAAGAACACACGACCGAATTCAAAACCCGCTAAACCGTTGACTCCGTAGTCCCAGACGGAATATTTACCGGGTGCATCTCCTACTCCTGGATCTTTATTTTCATCAACTTCATATCCCCCTAATTTTGTTACAGTTTCAGTTTTTAACCTTCCTGTATAGAAGAATGATGCATACGGGCCTGCCCCTATAATAAACTTCGCAGTTCTTGAAAGTTTGAATTTATATACCAGGTTAAGCGGTAATTCGAGGTAGTTGGTATGTTCCAGCGCATTGACTGAAAGGATATCACTTACTGTTGTGTCATACCTCGCAGCAAACTTCCGGCCTTTATTATAGTAAAGGATACCCGGCTGAAAGAATAAACTTGATTTGGCGTTGAGGGAGAGATTGGCCATGACACCAAAATGAACACCTGTTCTCGGTGAGAAGCTATTCTTCATCGCATCCCATCCCGGGAGGTCATTTTCTTCAAGCACCTTTGACTGATGAGGCCCGGACACAAGGGCGACCTTATAATTTTGTGCATGGGAAAGCGCAGCTAAACAGCATAAAAGCGCAATCAGGTTGCAGAGCTTTTTCATCGTACAGATAATTGGATTTATATAAGATATTGGTTACTACAGGTAAATATGATAAAAAAAAACCGTAAGGACAAGAGGGCAATACCCTGAAGTCGGGACCTGAATTTTTCTTAAGCGTTATAAATCAAAACGGATGCCCTGCGCCAATGGGAGATTATTACTGAAATTAATAGTATTAGTCTGCCGGCGCATATATGCCTTCCAGGCGTCACTTCCGCTTTCACGACCGCCCCCTGTTTCTTTTTCACCACCAAAAGCACCACCAATCTCAGCCCCCGAGGTCCCTATGTTCACATTGGCAATACCACAATCACTGCCAGCGTGAGACAGGAATTGTTCGGCTTCCCGCATATTCAATGTCATGATAGAAGAAGACAAGCCTTGCGGCACTTCATTCTGGATACGGATAGCGTCTTCCAGTGTTTTGTACTTCAATAGGTATAAGATCGGGGCAAAGGTTTCGTGACGTACAATTTCAAAGTCAGGGTTTACTTCCGCAATGCAAGGTTTAACATAGCAGCCGCTTTCATAACCATCTCCTGAAAGAACACCGCCTTCGACAATGAAATTGCCTCCTTCTGCTTTGCATTTTTCTATAGATGCCAGATACAGCTTTACTGCATCTTTATCGATCAACGGACCGACGTGATGCACTTCATTCAGCGGGTCTCCGATCTTCAGTTGTTTGTAAGCGGCGATTAGTCTTGTTTTTACCTTCTCATATACATCTTCGTGAATGATCAATCGGCGTGTGGTTGTACAACGCTGACCTGCTGTGCCCACTGCACCAAACAATGCACCTATTATTGCAATATCAAGATCAGCTTCTTTGGAAATAATGATAGCATTGTTTCCGCCCAGCTCAAGTAAAGCCCTTCCTAATCTGGCGCCTACAGCGGCACCCACTGCTTTTCCCATTCTTGTAGAACCGGTAGCCGATACAAGAGGTATCCTTGTATCATTTGCCATCCATTCACCTACATCTCTGCCTCCAATAACGAGATTGCAGACTCCTTCCGGTATATTATTTTTCTTAAAAACTTCCTGGATTATGTTTTGGCAGGCGACTGCGCACAAAGGAGTTTTCTCTGAAGGTTTCCAGATACAAACATCACCGCATACCCAGGCAAGCATACTGTTCCAGCTCCACACTGCTACAGGGAAATTGAATGCGGATATGATTCCTACTGTGCCTAATGGATGATATTGCTCATACATACGATGGCCGGGGCGCTCACTATGCATCGTCAATCCATATAGTTGTCTTGATAAGCCTACTGCAAAATCACAGATGTCTATCATTTCCTGTACTTCGCCATAGCCTTCTTGCAGACTTTTACCCATTTCATAAGAAACCAGTTTGCCGAGAGATTCTTTGTATTGCCTTAAAGCATCACCTATTTGTCTGACGATCTCACCGCGTTTAGGGGCTGGCATCAACCGCCATTGTTTAAAAGCTTCTTCCGCTTTCTTAATTACTATTTCATAACTATTCTTATCTGCTGAAATAACTGATCCGATCAGTTTGCCGTCAACAGGGGAGAAGGATTGAATCGTTTCACCATTTGACTGTAGCCATTGCAACCCTGTACTTACCCCCGGGTTTTTGTCCTGAACGTTTAATGTTTTCAAAAAATCCATAGCATCATTTTTGAGCATGCAAAGGTAGGAATCGGAAGCCAGCTTACGAATGATGTTTATCTGGAGAAAGATGTTTTAATGCCACCCATGATCCATTGCCCTGGCATTTGTGAGCCAAGGATATCTGTATAGTTCCTGTCGAAAATATTGTCAACCTGGATAAAGGCTGCTATTCTTTTTTGCCAGAAGGCTGCTTCCAGCTTTGTATTTAACACAAAATAATCAGCATTTACTTTGGCAATAGCCGGGTTGGTTGTTGCCTGCGGCTGTCTTTTTTTATACAAACCGTTTACTCCAAACGAAAGCCACTTGTATGAATAAATGAGGTTAAAATTTATCAACCATTTAGCATGTGAAGAAATATAAAATGAAGGGGTAGCGCTGCTGCTTTTACTTTCCAGCCATATTATCCCTATAGTTGACCAGAAGTTTTGTTGTTCATTGATCTTCTTTGCAAGCTGAATCTCCGTTTCTACACCGGTTGTTGTCACATTGGATATGTTCTTTGCCAGCGCATAGGTTCCGGTCGGAGTTAGATTGTCTTTTCGTGGCATATCAGCATAAGCAGTGGTAACATAATCGATCAGGTCTTTATGGTAACGCTGAAAAAAAGTGGAACTGATCTTTACATTACCTGTTGCAAAATAATCTGCACCGCCTTCATAGCTGAAAGAACGTTCTGCTTCAAGATCCGGATTCCCGATACGGCCACTGGTCACTGATGCACGGCCATAGTTATTAAAACGCTCTGTAAAATCTGCATCCCGAATAGTTTTACCGGCACTTCCTCTTAACTGCCATCTGGCTTTGCGGTAAGAAAGATTGACCTGCGGTATAAACTGTGCTCCGCTTCTTTCGTTCCATTCCATCCTTAGTCCGGGGCTGAAAGAAAAATGCTCATTTAATTTTTGGCTCAAAATAATAAATACAGCAGCCTGGTCAATATTGTGCTTTCCTCTGTCGTTTGAACTGATCCGCCTGTTGATGAACTGAACGCCGGAGGTCAGTACAGACGAAGTATTGATTGTAAACTCATCTGTGATCAGTCCTTGCAAAAGATAACTTTTATTAAGATTGGCAGCAGACACAGAATTGAAAATGAATTTATCTTCCAGAAACTTATACCCGATGTCAAACTGCAGTTTATTATGCTTTTTCATATTAGTCACCTGCAATTGCGACCAGGATGTTTTGATCTTTTCCCTGGATGTGTCGGAGACAAAAGTGGTATAGAAATTCTGTGCAGCAAAGTCCCTTTCATCCCATGATGTGCGAAGAGCAAGGTGCCATTTAGGAGTAATGAAATATCCAAAAGATGCAGATGCCGTTTTATTATGAAAATAACCTTTGATGCCGCGTTGCTGCTGGCCGTCTGAATTCGCGGATAAAAAACCGGCATTCAAAACTGACCTCTTGCCAGAAAGGGTTCCGCCGGCATTTACGTTGAATAAATTGTATTGTCCTGTTGTTCCCTGTGCTGTGAACGAAGAATACTTTTTGGTCTGTTTGGTCGCAAATGCTTTTGTGATGACCTGAATAACACCACCCACTGCTTCTGAGCCATAGATCGCGGACGAAGCGCCTTTGAGCACTTCCACTCTTTCTATTTCTGCAGGCGATATTGGAATGTAGGAAGTAAAGTGGCCGGTGTTTGCATCATTTACCCGAACCCCGTCGATGATCACCAGCACCTGCTGAAAAGTGCCCCCGCGCAATACTATATCACTTTGTGAGCCGGATGGTCCTCTCATCTGCACTTCTATTCCGGGAAGGTACCTGAGGAGTTCGTCAATCGAATGAACCGGTAGATTATTGAATCTTTCACCCGGGATAACAAATATATTTCGTCCCGTCCTTGATACTTTCTCCGGGGCGATGGATGCGGTAACAGTTACAGGATCTAATTCCGATTCTTTTTCCTGTGCCTGCGCATTTTGTAATACAAAAGCCGGTAAGGTTATTAGTAATGATCTCAACACCTTCTTCATAGCAGTCTTAAATTGCGTGCAAAATTAGGTGAGACACAACAAACAGCCGGCATCGGAGAAACAATGACACAAAAATTACAAAAGACCAAAGATCAGTATTGTTCAGTATCGTTAGGGAAATTCAACGATTTGACATCTTTAATGTACTGTTGTATAGCGCCGGTGATCTGCTCATTTAAGTTAAGATACTGACGTAAGAACCTCGGCTTGAATTCAGTATTGATGCCAAGCATATCGTGCATGACCAATACCTGGCCATCACAGTATTTGCCGGCGCCAATACCGATAGTGGGTATAGTTAAGCTTTTGCTGACGCCTTTTGCCAGAGAAGCGGGTATTTTTTCCAGCACAATGGCAAAAGCGCCTGCTTCCTGCAGTAACAAAGCATCTTTCTTCAGCTTATCTGCTTCCGCTTTCTCTGTCGCCCTCACTACATAAGTGCCGAATTTATTGATCGATTGCGGAGTTAACCCAAGATGCCCCATTACCGGGATGCCTGCACTAACGATTTTTTTTACTGAATCAATTACTTCTTCGCCACCTTCGAGCTTTACCGTATTTGCCCCGCTCTCTTTCATAATGCGTATGGCCGATGCTAAGGCTATCTCCGAATTGGATTGATAGTAGCCAAAAGGAATATCAGCAACTACCAACGCTCTTTCTCTCGCTCTTACCACACTTTGCGCATGATAGATCATCTGGTCAAGCGTTATAGGGAGGGTGGTCATATGACCGGCCATCACATTACTGGCACTGTCGCCAACAAGTATGATATCAATACCTGCGGCATCAAATATTTTAGCAAATGAATAATCGTAAGCGGTGATCATTGAGATCTTTTCACCAGCTTGTTTCATTTTTTGAATCGTGTTGGTCGTAACTTTCTTGACTTCTTTCGGAGTAGTTGACATTAAAATGCTTTTGGACATCAAAAGTAGATAAAATCAGATTTCTACCTCTTTTAATAACACCTCGTGATACAGGGTTTGTATCAACCCGTCAGCTAGACCGATCTTCGGAACATATATTTCTTCCGTATCTGTCCATCGCATCACATTGATGTAAATGAGCAATGCCGGCACGATCACATCGGCACGGTCTTCACGCAGTTTGTACATGCTCATACGCTGGGAAAGCGACATGCCGCTGAACTCTTTGTAATAATCCCTCAGCATATCCAGGGAAAGAGGTTTGCCTTCTTTTCTTTTTGATAAAGAAAATACTTTGTTGATATTGCCTCCCGATCCTATGGCAGTTACATGATGATAGCCTTTTGTCTTTGATTTGATAAACTCCTTCATCTCGTCCCAGGAAGCTTCAGTAACCTGGCCTTTGAGCAGACGGATTGTACCGATATTGAATGATTCTTTAAAGATCAGTTTTCCGTCACTGAAAAAAGTAAGTTCTGTACTTCCGCCACCGACATCAATATATAAATAGGATTCATCGCTTGTCATGTTTTCGGCTATATGGTTCTCATATATGAACGAGGCTTCCTCCTGCCCGCTGATGATCTTTATTTCAATACTTGTTTCATCTTTTATCCGTTTAATGATCGCATCACCATTGGCTGCATCACGCATAGCAGAGGTGGCGCAGGCTTTCAAATGCCTGACATCGTAAATGTCCAGCAAAAGTTTATATGACTTGATGGTCTTTAATATCTTTTCCACTTTACCGGAAGATATCTCGCCTTTATCAAATACATCGAATCCAAGGCGAAGGGGCACACGAATCAAAGCGATCTTGATAAATTCAGGATTGGTTTTTGTGCCGGGGATCACATCACTGATCAGTAACCTTGCTGCATTACTGCCGATGTCAATGGCTGCCAGTCTCACGGGAGGTTAGTGTTTTTTTATATAAATAGTTGTAGGTCTCTACCTGTGACCGGATCTTTTTCTTTGCTGCCTGTACGTATTCATTATTCAATTCATTGTTCAGCAACCTTGCCTTTACATTATCCCGTAACTGTATATTCAATATCTCTTTCAGTTCCTGTTTGATCTCCTCATCCCAGACAGGACAGGTTGCTTCCACACGATGATCCAGATTCCTTCTCATCCAGTCGGCCGAAGATATATAAACTTTCTCTTTGCCTTTATTGTGAAATACCCACACCCGTGCATGTTCCAGATATTCGTCCACAATGCTGATGGCTTTTACTGGTTTCCTGAACTTGGAGTTTTCTGACAGCATACAGAAAATGCCTCTTACGACCAGTTTGATCGGTACCCCTGCTCTTGCGGCTTCGTAAAGTTTATGTATCATCTCTTCGTCGGAAAGGGAGTTCATTTTAAGGGTCATCCCACTGGGTTTATTTTTAAGCGCCTGCTTTCTTTCATTATCTATAAGCCTGAATATCTCTTTTCTTACAAAATGCGGACTTGGTATGATCACCTGGCAGTTCTTCAGATGATGACTTCCATTCCGGGGATCTTCGAGGAAATTAAATATCCTGGTGATATCCGCCATGATCGCAGGATTGGAGGTAAGCAGACAATGATCTGCATAGACCCGAGCAGTTTTTTCATTGAGGTTACCGGTGCTGACAAACCCATAGTGGACGTATTTGTCTTTTATTTTTTTCCTGATCACACAGATCTTGGAATGAACTTTCATGTTAGCGATCTCCACCAAAACCTTTACTCCTTCTTCTTCCAATCTTGCTTTCCATTCAAGGTTGGCTTCTTCTTCAAACCGGGCTCTTAGTTCAAGCATAACAGTCACCTGTTTCCCATTTCGGGCGGCATTGATCAGGGTGTTGATGATCCTTGATTGTTGTGCCAGCCTGTAACAGGTGATCTTAATACTGGTAACATCAGGATCAAAAGCTGCCTCACGTAAAAGATCAATGATCGGTGCGAAAGAATGATAGGGCAGGTGCAGCATTACATCTCTGCTCATCACCACTTCGGATACCCGGCTATCAGTCAGTAACGGGTGATCGAAGGGCTTCTTACGGCTTTTCTTTTCTTTAAACACCTGATCCGGAAAATCCATAAAGTGGCGGAAATTATGAATACGTCCTCCCGGTATCAGGTTATCTCTCTTGCTGAGGTTAAGACGCCTGATCAGATACTCCAGCAAACCGGGATCCATTTCCCGGTCATAAACAAAGCGGACAGGTTTGCCTTTGCGCCGGTTACGTAAACCTTTTTCGATCCGCTGAATAATACTTGTAGAGACGTCATTGTCTATATCAATTTCCGCATCTCTTGTTACTTTGAAAATATGCGACTGGTACTGATCATACCCAAAAAAAGAAAAGATGTCCGGCAGATTAAATCTAATTACGTCTTCCAGCAAAAAGATATGTTGTTCGTCCGGGGGAGAGGGGAGTAATAAAAATCTCCCCAGGACGCGACTGGGTACTTCTATTAATGCGTATTTCCTGTTCAGCGGACTTTCCCTTTTCCACATTACTACCGCCAGGTAAATCGACTTATCCCTCAGGTTAGGAAATTGCGGTATATTTTCGATCATCAGCGGAATAATGTTGGGGCTTACTTCTTCATCATAGTAATTGCGCACAAATTCCTGTTGTTGCGGGTTCAGGTTCTTTTCTGTTTTCAGGAATATCTTCTGCTGGTTCAGTTCTGATAAAACGCCATCCCATATGCGGGCAAATTCACTCTGCTGGTTCAACACGATCATCTGTATCTCATCCAGTATCTGCTGTGGGTTTTCTTCAAGGTGCATGTTGGCTTTGCTTCCGAACTGAACCATGCGTTTCAGGGTAGCCACCCTCACCCGGAAAAACTCATCAAGATTGTTGGAGAAGATGCCAAGAAAACGAATGCGTTCTTTCAATGGGACAGCCGGGTCGGCAGCTTCCTGTAATACCCGGGCATTAAATGAAAGCCAGCTTATATCCCGGGCTATTGTTTTTCTTTTTCCTTGTGTCATAGTAGGTCGTTCGTCAGCAGTTCTGATAAAATTAAGGAAGTACGCAGTGAGTGCTTGTTAAGTTTTAGTAAAGCAACAGCCTCAGTCGTTCCTGATCCGGCTGATGATATTTGTGGTAGAAAATCCTTCCAGTACAGGATTGATCACCACACGGCCTCCATTAGCCATTACCTCTTTGGCGCCCACGATCTGTTCAATGGTATAATCACCACCTTTTACGAGTACATCAGGTATGACAAGATTGATAAGTTGAAGCGGTGTATCCTCTTCAAATATCACCACTGCATCTACTATCAGCAATGAAGCAAGCATCAGTGCTCTTGAATCCTGATCGTTTACCGGGCGGCTTTCTCCTTTTAATCTTTTGACAGAAGCATCTGAATTTACCCCGACTATCAAATAGTCGGCTTCCCTGGCGGCTTGTGATAATGAAAAAATGTGACCTGAATGAAGTATGTCAAACACGCCGTTGGTAAAAGCGATCTTTCTGCCGGTTACTCTCCATTGCGTCACCCGGTAAAGTACTTCGGGGAACGTAAGAATTTTTTGCGGAATAGCATCTGCTTGTCTCATGGTGATGAAATTTATAACGGAGATCCCTGCATTTTCTTTTTATTGTACCACGGGAGGGCAATAAAACTTAAGAGACCGCCCATTACAATCACGGCTGTATTGGCCAACCATAACAGCCAGCCAAAGGCCAGCGCAATACCTTTGGGAAGACCATAGATCATCATGCATTTTTCGATCAGTACTGCATACCCCCCGATACCGCCCGGGGTGATGATCATACCGACACTGCCTGCCGACAATACGGTGAATGCCTCTTTGATGCCGTAATGTTCAGTTTCTTTCAATGCCTGAAAACCGAGGTAACCACCGGAAAGATAGAGCGACCATATCAGTAACGTGTAAAATAAAAATGACTTTCTTTGTTTCAGGTGTTGTATGGCACTGATGCCCTCCCATATCCGGGAAAGGATTTTTTTACCGGATATAAAAAGATCGTGTACGTTTTTCTTTTTAATGATCATCCATCCGGTTATGGACAGTATTATGATCCCGAAAGTGATCAGCAGGATGAGGTTGCCGGATATTTTTTCTGTTTCTTGCGGTTCAGAACCGTTAAAAACCCCATTTACCAGTTTTGTATATAGACCGGGTTGTATTATTAAGGTGATTCCAAAAACTATCAGCAGGCAAATAGCATCTATCAATCTTTCAAGAATGATTGTGCCGACGAGTTTATCAGCCGGCACTTTTTCATAGCGGGCCAATACCGTGCATTTTAACACTTCGCCCAGGCGGGGTACTGCCTGGTTAGCAAGATAGCCGATCATCACAGCAAAAAAAGTATTGGTCTTTGATGGTTTATAACCAAGAGGGTCCATCAGCAATCTCCACCTCAATGCACGGACATAATGGCTCAAAAATAAAATAGTAAAAACTGGAAATACAAGAATATACCTGAGCCCGTTCATAGCTTCCCTTATCTGCGACCTTTCCGTTTTTCCAAGATCCCTGATCGACCACCATACCAGGAAAATACCCAATGAAAAGAAGAACATGTATTGTAATATGTTGCGGAGGCGTTTATTCATTATACCGAAAATACTGTGATGGGATTATATATCAAAGCGGGAAATGATAAGAGATGGTTACATCTTATTTCCTTCTTTAGGGAAAATGATGCGCGGCTTGAATTTTTTGGCTTCTTCAAAGTCCATACCGGCATACGAAATAATGATAATAATATCGCCGACGGCCACCTTTCGGGCCGCAGGACCATTGAGACAACAGGTACCGGCCCCCCGTTTGCCTTTTATAACGTAGGTCTCTAATCTTTCGCCATTATTAATGTTCACCACCTGCACTTTTTCATTTTCGATCAGGTTGGCGGCATCCATCAGGTCTTCATCAATGGTGATACTGCCTATATAATTAAGATTGGCTTCAGTAACAGCAATGCGGTGGATCTTCGATTTTAAAACTTCTATCTGCATAGTTATGTAAAGATAAGATGGGATAAAGTGCAGGATCTTTATTCGTTCAGCAACAAATTATCTATAAGTCTTACTTCATTCAAAAAGGCTGCGGCTACAGCTACTAATTTCTGTTTCCCGTTCCACTCATCGATCGGTTGTAGCGTAGAAGCATCAGCTATCTCTATATAATCGGGTTTAAATCTCTCGGCGATGAGTTTTTCAAGAGCTTTTCTTTTCAAAGGCAGCAGGTTCCCTTTTTCCAGATTGGTTTTAAGAAAACCCAATGTTCTATATATGGCCGGCGCATTTTCCCTTTCTGCTTTGGTAAGACGCATATTCCGGCTGCTCATGGCCAGCCCGTCGGCTTCGCGGAGAGTAGGGCAGACGCTGACTTTTATTGAATCCTTCCAACCCATCAATTCTATCAGTTTCGTGATTACCATACATTGCTGGTAATCTTTCTGGCCAAGGTACAGGTTGCCGGGTTGCACTATGTCCAATAGTCTCTTAACCACTTTGCAGACCCCCTGGAAATGTCCCGACCTGTATTTGCCTTCCAGAATAGTTTCAAGGTATCCAAGATTGTAATGCTCGTTGTCCGGAGCTCCTCCGGGATATATTTCGGAGACCGATGGCAGGAAAAGAACGTTACAACCGGCCAGTTCCAGCAGTTCAATATCCTTTTCTAAAGTGATGGGGTATTTTTCGAAATCCTTCGGATCGTTGAACTGTGCGGGGTTCACGAAGATGCTGGAAACAGTTATCGAATTATCCTTCTTACTGGCTTCGATCAGAGAGAGATGCCCATTGTGCAGGGCACCCATAGTAGGTGCAAAACCAATAGTTTTCCCTTTCGCTTTCTGCTGTTTCAGCCAGTGGTGCAGATCGGCTGATTTCTTAAATAATCTCATTTAAAATGGGCTGATTTGATGCCGGGATAGCTGCAAACTTAGCTAATCACGTATTAATCAGGATAAAAATAGTACCTTCGCACCCACTTTTTTAAAAAGGAACATTAAAAGGGAGAGCATGTCAGCTAAAAAAAGAATCTTATTTATCGCCAACGAAATGTCGCCCTACCTGGAGCTGACAGAATTTTCAGAGATCGTGAACAAGCTGGCCATTAAGGCTAATGATAATGGTTTCGAGGTCCGTTGCATCATGCCCCGGTTTGGCACCATCAATGAACGCCGCCACAGGTTGCATGAGGTAGTTCGGTTATCAGGTATCAATGTATCGGTGGATAATGATGATATGCCGCTTCAGATCAAAGTGGCATCTCTGCCAAGTGCCAGACTGCAGGTATATTTCCTGGAAAATGAAGACCTTTTTAAAAGGAAATTCATTTTTCATGACGAAAATGAAAAATGGTTTGATGATAATGGGTTAAGGACGATCTTTTTCTGTAAAGGCGCCCTTGAAACAGTAAAAAAATTCGGGTGGCCTCCGGACATCATTCACTGCAGTGGCTGGATGACAGGCCTGGTGCCGGCATATCTGAAAACAGTTTACAAGAAAGAGCCGGTATTCTCTCATAGCAAGATCGTTTATACTATCGGACAGAACACTTTTAAAGAGAAGCTGGGTAGCGACTTTATCAGCAAGGCATTGATCCACCAGTCGCTTAAAGAGAAAGATCTTGAAGTGTACAAAGAAGCCAATAATACAGCAATGTTCCGGGGGGGCGCCACTTTCGCGGATGCGATCACATTTGGTGCAGAAAAGATCGAGAAGAAGTTAGTAGAAGAATTTTCGAAAGTAAGAGGTAAGAAGACCTTACAGTATAACCAGGAGTCTGATTTAACAGACTATTTACAACTGTATAACGATCTTGCGGCTAAGTAAATTTCTAACCCTGCTTTAAATTTTATCTGTGAAGAGAAGACAACTGGCTTTTACGATTGGGGCATTTGTTACCGGTCTTGTCATTATACTTAATTCCTGCAAAAAGATAAACGAATCTACTGAGTTAGGCGGCGATCTTATTCCTCCCATTGATAATATTCACACCTTTGACACTACGCTGGATGTTCAGGCATATAATGATCTGTTTACATTAGGAGGCACCGACCCTTTGAAAGAAGACTCCCTGCGAAGCGATTACAGCGACGAGCAGTTTCTGGGACGTATAGATAATGACCCGATATTCGGAAAGACTGAAGCCGAAATGTATTTCGAGCTAAAACCATCATACTATCCCTGGACATTTCGTAACAGGCCTGACAGCCTTTACTTTGATTCAGTGGTGCTGGTGCTCGACTATGTTGAAACTTATGGAGATAGCACTATTCCCCAGACAATATCGGTGTCAGAAGTTACCAGCAATTTCAGGGTTGACACTTCTTATATCATAAGAAAGAACACAGATATCTCTACCGGATCAACCATGGGTTCCAGAACGATAATACCTGCGGGTTTAGATGATTCTGTGAAGGTGTACCTGGATACCACCCGGAATCAGCTTCGTATCAGGTTGGATGATGCTTTTGGCCAAAAATTATTGAACACATTTGATACATCTTCTGCCAACGGGAAATTAAAAGCATATTCGACCGACTCGGCATTTAAATCTTATTTTAAAGGTTTTGCACTTAAATCAACCGGGGCCGGCAATGCTATCATGGGCTTCAATCTCCAGGGGGCTAATACCAAGCTGGCGATTTATTACAGATATCTGCATGGTAAATCGGACGGAGATATCGATACTACTGTTGATTACTTTGATTTCAAACCATATTCTTCATATGGGTTAGCCGGTAGTGCTTCTCACAATTATATTAAAAGAGATTATTCGGGAACACCACTGCTGGCGGCTCAGGGCGGCACATCGCCTGACCCCATCATTTATTTGCAGAATACACCAGGTTCTTTTGCCACAGTCAAGATTCCCGGAATGGCCGCATTGAATAACCGGATTATCCACCGGGCCGAGCTGATCGCTGAACAGGTATATCATGTCAGCGATTCTATGTTCTCCCCGCCGACTTATCTGTTCCTTGATGCCTACGTGCCTTCTCTTTCAAAATACATGACCATTCCGTATGACCTTTCATATGACGGCTCCGGAAATCTGAGCCTGGGGAGTTTTGGCATTGCGCCGATCAATAAGCTAGACGGATCGGGAAATGTGGTACGGACCTGGCATTTTAATTTGTCACGCTATGTACAGCATATTGTGAATGATACAGAGCCTACAGTATATGACCTGAGGCTTTTTGCTCCCTTTCTGGTGAAGGATCAATACAGACCTCCTGTAATGGGTTCTACACCTTCTGTTACACAGTTTGGGATCAATCCCACCCTTGCCAAAGGAAGGGTGAGATTAGCAGGAAATCTTGGTCCGGCCGACACCAATCCTCAAAAGATGCGACTGCGAATTATATACTCCAAACTTTAGTGAATAAGCTTTTTATAAAGAAATTGAATCGGGTGCTATATTTGCACCCGATTTTATATTAGTAAACTAACCCCATCAATTAAAACAAGACTCATTTATGCCTTACCTCTTTACTTCTGAAAGTGTTTCTGAGGGTCACCCGGATAAAGTAGCCGACCAGATATCTGATGCACTTATTGACAACTTCCTCGCATTTGATGCTCAATCAAAAGTGGCCTGTGAAACACTCGTTACTACCGGCCAGGTTGTATTGGCGGGCGAGGTGAAGTCAAAAGCTTATCTCGATGTGCAGGAAATAGCCCGCGGAGTGATCCGCAAGATCGGGTACACCAAAAGCGAATACATGTTTGAAGCGAGTTCATGCGGTGTTTTATCTGCCATTCATGAACAATCGGCTGATATTAACCAGGGGGTTGACCGTAAGAAGAAAGAAGAGCAGGGGGCCGGCGACCAGGGAATGATGTTTGGTTATGCTACCAACGAAACGGAGCATTACATGCCATTGGCTTTGGATCTCGCCCATAATCTTCTCATAGAATTGGCTGCGATCCGCCGCGAAAAGAATTCCAAAATGCCCTACCTGCGTCCCGATGCAAAAAGCCAGGTGACGTTGGAGTATGATGATAATAACAGGCCTGTTCGTATTGACGCAATCGTTATCTCAACTCAGCATGATGATTTTGATGCCGAAGCCAAAATGCTGGCTAAGATCAAAAGCGATGTGATCAACATACTGATCCCAAGAGTAAAAACGAAATACAAAAAGTACGCAAAGCTTTTCAACGATAATATCAAGTATCATATCAATCCGACAGGTAAGTTTGTGATCGGAGGCCCGCATGGTGATACTGGGTTAACCGGCCGTAAGATCATTGTTGATACCTATGGCGGCAAGGGTGCACACGGTGGCGGCGCTTTCAGCGGAAAAGACCCTTCCAAAGTTGACCGTAGTGCAGCGTATGCCACAAGACATATAGCCAAGAACCTGGTGGCAGCCGGACTCTGTAGCGAAGTCCTGGTACAGGTTTCTTATGCAATAGGTGTTGCAAAGCCTACCAGTATTAATGTAAACACATACGGAACTGCCAAAGTTAACCTGACCGACGGGCAGATCAGCAAAATTGTAGAGACCGTTTTCGATATGCGTCCTTACTTCATTGAGCAGCGCCTGAAACTGCGTAACCCTATTTACAGTGAAACAGCAGCTTACGGACATATGGGCCGCAGGCCGGAAATTGTTGAAAAATCTTTTACGTCTCCTGATGGTAAAGTAGCGAAGAAGAAAGTAGAATTGTTTACCTGGGAGAAACTGGATTATGTAGGAAAAGTAAAGAAAGCATTTGGGTTAAAATAAGATGCTCATCGGTTTTAAAGAATGGCATACTTTGAAAGTATGCCATTCTTTTTTACACTTAAATTTGACAGGTGAAAAATTTCAGGCAACAACATCGTCCAAAAAAAAGTTCGCTGGTGATCGGTCGTAATGCGGTAATAGAAGCGATCCGGTCAGGTAAACAACTTGACAGAATATACCTTGATACAAAAGCCCATGGGCAGGCGGTCAATGAGATCAAAGAGCTGGCTACACTGCATCACATCCCCGTCAATTATGTACCGGCAGCAAAACTGGATGGCTTTAATATCACTGGTCATGAGGGATGTGTGGCGCTGATCGCTAAAGTCCAGTATCATGATCTGCAGCAGATCATATCTTTTACAGTAGAAAAAGGGGAGGTCCCGTTGTTTCTCATTTTAGACGGGATTACAGATATACGAAACATCGGAGGCATTGCCCGGACTGCCTTTTGCTGTGGGGTTCATGCGATCATTATACCTGATAAAGGAGTAGGGGCATTAAATGAAGATGCTGTTCTTACTTCTGCAGGTGCTTTGGAGAGGATACCGGTTTGCCGGGTGAACAGCTTGATGAAAGCGATAGATGAACTGCACATGAACGGGATAAAAGTCTTTGCCAGTGAAATGAAAGCAGCTAAAAAGCTTTACGATTGTGATTTCAGAGAGCCGTGTGCCGTAGTGATGGGCAGTGAAGAAAAAGGTATCTACCCAGCATTACTGAAAATATGCGATGAGAAAATCAAAATCCCCATGAAAGGGGATTTTGAAAGTTTGAATGTGAGTGTAGCTACGGGGATGATATTGTATGAGGTGATGAAACAACGTGGATAGATTCAGCGGAACCGTATCCTGTAAGCCAGAAAAGCTTTAAAAAGCAAACCGGGATTCATCTTTTTATCTATAAAATATTTCGGTTTCTCCTTTTCTACGCCAAGCCGGAATTTCCTGACGACTGAATGGCCTGTTTCGAGGGTCAATAAAATATTTTTAGAAATATAAATGTCAGCAAACAGGGCAAGTTGATTGTCTTGTACCCTCAGGTATTTACGAATAAGGCTGTAATTGATATATCCTGCCTGGTAGGTATTGGTGATTGACCGGAACGAAGCTCCATAATAGAACCGGTTAGCCACTTTGTGCTCAAATACCAGGTGTCCCGGCAGTACGCCGAAAAGATTATTCTTTTCATTGATCCTCCATTCAATGCCGAACAATGGCATAAAGAAGGCCCCTGAAAACTCATCATTGTAATACAGGCCAAATTTGTATCGAATGTTATTGCCTTTCTTATACGTAGCCAATACCGCCGCACCTAACTGAAAGCTATTATCAAACACTTTTGATTCATACCCGTTCCATCTGGGTATTGTTGTTACTCCTATAGTCCAATTGGAAGAAATTGGAAAGATCGTAGTGACCGGGAATGCAAAAGATTGCAGTGATCCGGGCAGGTTATTAAGGTCATTACTGCTAATATCCCATCTTTCTGCAAAAGGGCTTAATACGATCATACTACTATCCTTCTTAAATATTAATGGTAGATTCAGGCTGGCGTTATAATAACTGAATTTATTGGAGCTATTATTTGACCCAAGACCGACATCATGTCCAGCCTGGCATCGGATATTTATAAGGTCAAGATAAGGCTGACATGCTGCGATCTCATTCCAAAGGATGAGCAGTGTTATGAAAATGTATTTCATGATCCGGTTCAGTTTTATTTATCTTTTTTTAGAAAGGATCTTAATTGCCTGGCTGTTTTTGTGCTGCCATCTTTGCTCCATCCCGGGGAGTTGAATATGTAATTCAGGTAGTCTTTTAATTTTTTTGCCTTTTTCAAATCGCTGAACATACTTTTCCATTCATGAAAGGCAATAGCAAAGGGGTTGGATGATCCTATCTTTTTAGTAAGGCCATAAACGGGTGGATCCGTTTCTTTTTGAAAAGTGCCGAAGAGTTTGTCCCATATGATCAGAAATCCCCCATGATTCTTATCAAGGTACTCAATATTGCTAGCATGGTGTATCCGATGATGAGAAGGGGTATTAAAAAAAGCTTCGAACCAGCCCGGCATTTTCCGGATCACTTCTGTGTGGAGCCAGAACTGGTAAATAACACTGATCGCTTTCATCAGCATGATCATTGCTGGTTCTATTCCAATAAAAGGCAACCATGCCCAGAAAAGGAAGTTACCGGTAATATTACTTGTCCAGGGAACTCTCATGCCTCCGGACAATGAAAATGTCTCCGGGGAGTGATGAACGGCATGGGATGCCCAGAAGAATCGGATTTTGTGGCTAAGCCTGTGGAACCAATACCATGAGAGGTCATCTCCGAAAAAGCAGATCACCCATGCCCATATGCTTGTAGCAGGCAGGTCAAAAAGTCGATATTTGTATATGAGAGTATAGACCAGCAGGATTGTGCCATTGGTGAGAAAAGAAATAACAGAAGCGCCAAAGGCTATCCATATATCTGCCCAAAATTCTTTTTTACTTCCGGCATGTCTTTTTTCTTTCCGTAAGTAAATTAATTCTGCTGCAATTAAGATCAGAAAAAATGGCGTGGCCCGTATGAGTATGTTGCTGGTGATGGGCATTACTATATTTTGGCTTATTATTGAATCAGGTAAATTTTTAATGAGATAAGAACTATAGCTGATCCTATACATAATCCTGTCGGGGCGCCACGCAAACCGCTATTCTTCCTTTTTATGGTGTATGACTTGATGTTTTCGGCAGCTATCGGCAACAGATCATTGGCCTGAATTGTCGCTGTTAATGCTTTGGATGATCTTAGAAGAACAAGTTGGCTATCGTTTACAGAATTCAAAAAGCCTTTCAGAACCTCCTTTTTGCTGGTGGTAATACCCATGACCAATTTTTTTAGTTTGTTTGGCAACGTAACCAAACCGGATTAGGCATATACTAAACAGCTTGTCAAAAAAGCGGTGAGCCTTAGAAAGGGTTTTATCATTGTTTACAATCTAACATGAGTAATCGTTTGCAGAGCTAAACTATTTTCAGCAGAGGTAGCTTCCTAATTAGTGTATAGCCCTTGAGTTTGACAAATCTGAACAAATACTACTTACCGGGTACATTTTGGCGATCGATGTATTGGTTTTTGCAAAAAATGCGGTATTTTTTATTTGTATAATCGGTTTTCGCCAAACTAGTACGGCCGGTTTGCAATTATCACCAAAACAAACTGACATGACATCCACCGGTGTTCAGCAGGTATTCTTTAATCATATAAAGAGTATTCTGCCCCATCATTTGTCTATAGTAGATGAAGTAGCCAACCTGCTCAACATAAGTAATGATAGTGCATACAGGCGCATGAGGGGGGATAAGCCTCTTACATTTGAAGAGGTACAAAAATTATGCGTTCACTTCAACATATCCCTTGACAGCATTTTTCATCTTGATACAGACAATTATATTTTTTCAGGGAAACTGGTAAGCCCATCCAGCTTCCATTTTGAATTGTACCTGAAGAAAATGCTGGCAGACCTGGAAATGATAAAGTCATTTGAAAAGGCGGAATTCTACTTTGTGAACAAGGATATCCCGTTATTTCACCATTTCCAGATACCGGAACTGGCAGCTTTCAAATTCTTCTTTTTCATGAAGACCATTCTGAGTTACCCTGACCTTGCTTTTGAAAAATTTTCGGTTGACAAGGTCCCCGAATCATTAAAAACGATCGGCAAAAAAGTTGCTGACACTTATTGCCAGGTATCTTCCACCGAAATATGGAACGTTCATGGTATAGAAACCACTCTTCAGCAAATAGATTATTACAGGGATAGCAGGGCATTTGAGAAAAAGGAGGATATCCTTTATATCTATGATTGCATGCACCAGATACTAACACATGTAGAGAAACAGGCGACTGCCGGGAAAAAGTATCCCTTATTCCTGAATGAAAGCTGGGGCGGTGCTTCCTATAGGCTTTACAATAATGAGGTTTTTATCGGTGACAATACTATCTTCGTTGACGCCTCTGTTTTCAGGATAACTTTTATTAATCATAGCGTCATTAATTATATGAGCACAAGAAATACTGAATTCTGTGATCATATCTTTCAGTCTATTCAGAATACCATACAGCGGTCAATGCAGATCAGTTCTACCGGAGAAAAGGAAAGGGCCAGATTTTTTAACGAAATGCGGGAGAATATAAGTCGGCGTAAAAAAATCACCCAGAACATGAATTACTGATTCTGACCGGCGGCTTACATTTGCACCAGAGAAACTTCAATGATCGACCAACCTATCAAACTGATCGAATGCCCCCGCGATGCCATGCAGGGATGGAGGTCTTTTATCCCGACAGAAAAGAAGATAGACTATATCAATTCATTGCTGAAAGTTGGCTTTGATACAATTGATTTCGGCAGTTTTGTTTCGCCGAAAGCCATACCACAGATGGCGGATACTGTGGAAGTAATTAAGAAATTGGAATTACAAGCCACGAAATCGAAGCTGCTGGCCATTGTAGCCAACTATCGCGGCGCTGAAGAGGCTGTTATTTTTGATGAGATCAATTACCTAGGTTTCCCTTTTTCAGTTTCAGAGACCTTTCAGCAGAGAAATACGAACTCATCTGTTGAACAGTCTTTAAACAGGGTAGAGGAGATACAAAACCTATGTGTAAAGACGGGAAAGGAACTGGTCATTTATATTTCGATGGGGTTCGGTAATCCTTACGGGGATCCTTATGATGAAGAAGTTGTTTTTGAATGGGTGAATAAAATTGTGGGAATGGATATCGGTATCATTTCACTGGCCGACACTGTAGGCGTGGCTACACCCGGACAAGTGTTTGACATGACAAGCTATCTCCTTGAATCATTGCCGGGTATTGAGATCGGGGTTCATCTTCATTCTACACCCGATAACTGGCAGGAAAAGCTGGAGGCGGCAATTAAGGCGGGCTGCACCCGTTTTGACGGAGCCTTGAAGGGTATTGGTGGTTGCCCGATGGCAGACGACGAACTGGTGGGTAATATGAACACAGAAAAGATGATCAGTTATTTTGAATCAAAAGGGATATTGACCGGGCTAAACAAAGAAACATTAGCCGAAAGCCTAGTAATAGCCGGAAAAATTTTTACCTGATGCCTATGAAATTCATGGCTGATATCGATATAAAGAAATTACAGCGACCTGTCAGTTATCACGATAAGATATTGCTGACCGGTTCCTGCTTTACAGAACATATCGGCAATGCACTTGAAGCTTCAAAGTTTTCAGTACTGCAGAATCCCCACGGAATTCTTTTTGATCCTGCCAGTGTTTGCAAAAGCCTTATTTCATACATAGAAAACAGACAATACAGCGAAGCTGACCTTTTTCAGTTGAATGAAGTATGGAATAGCTGGCAGCATCATTCAAGATTTTCCCATATCAATGCGAACGAAGCAATAAGAATAATTAACGAGTCACAGCAAAGGGCTCATCAGTTTCTTAAGGATGCCAGCTGGATCATCATTACACTTGGGTCTTCATTTTCATATCGTCTTGTAAACGAAACCGGTTCCGAGAAGGCTTCTGTTGCTAATTGTCACCGTGCTCCTGCTCAATGGTTCAATAAACACCTGATGGGAATTGATGAAACTATCTCTCTTCTTGACAATTGTTATCACCGGCTGCTCCAGTTCAATCCCCGACTGAATATTATTTTCACAGTAAGTCCTGTACGGCATCTCAGGGATGGGGTGGTGGACAACAACAGGAGCAAGGCAAGATTGCTTGAGGCGGTTCATCATATGGTCGGCAAATTTGACAAACTTTATTATTTTCCTGCTTATGAACTCGTAATAGATGTGCTGCGGGATTATCGTTTTTATGATATTGACCTTGCCCATCCTAATTATCTGGCGACAGAATTTGTGCTGGAGAAATTTTCGGAGGCCTGTATTGAGGAATCGTCACTGCAATTGATGCAGGAACTAAAAAAGATAGCGATAGCTAAAAATCACAGGGCTTTTCAGCCGGCGACAAATGCCCACAGGCAGTTCTTGCAAAGTTATCTTGAAAAAGTAAAGTCGTTACAGGAGCAATATCCATTTCTTGACCTCAAAGAGGAGATCAGTTATTTTTCACAGGTGTGAATAGTCCTTTGTTGTTATGCTCCTGCATACTACTTTCGTGTTCCAAATAACCTGTTAGCGATGAAAGAAGATCTTAAGAAGAAGTTCAGAGAGCTGTTTGGTAAAGATCCTGAATACAGTTTTTTTTGCCCGGGCCGTGTTAACCTGATCGGCGAGCATATAGATTACAATGGCGGCAAAGTAATGCCCTGCGCCATTTCCCTGGGAACCTATCTTGTTGTAGCAAAGAATGCGGATAAATTGTTTCGTTTTCGCTGTATGAATTTTCCAGAAACAGCTGACCTGCATTTGCAATCATCCTATTCAAAGACCGGAAAGGAATGGTTCAATTATCCGTTAGGGGTGATCAATGAATTTCTGAAAGACGGGCACACTATTTCCGGATTGGATGTTTTGTATTACGGCAACCTGCCTATCGGGGCGGGTCTTTCTTCCTCTGCATCTATTGAGGTGCTCACCGCTTACGCCTTAAAAATTATTTACGGAATAAACATATCCAATACTGATATTGCCCTGCTTGGTAAAAGAGTGGAAAATGAGTTCATCGGTGTGAACAGCGGCATTATGGACCAGTTTGCTGTGGCAATGGGAAAAGAGCATAAAGCTATTTTGCTCAACTGCGATTCGCTGGACTATGAGTACCTGCCTTTCAATACCGGTGATTACATTCTGGCCATTATTAACAGTAACAAGCAAAGGACGTTGGCAGATTCAAAATACAATGAGCGGTTTGCAGAGTGTGGTAAAGCATTAAAGCTGCTCAAAAAGGAATTAAGTGCAGAAAATCTATGCGATATTGATACCAGGGCTTTTCAGGATAGCCGCCATCTTATCAATGATCCGGTACTGGAGAAAAGAGCATTGCACGTGGTGTCAGAAAATGAAAGGGTTAAAGAAGCTAAAGAAGTTTTATCAGCCGGGAACCTGAAGCGGTTTGGTGAATTGATGTATGCTTCCCATCAATCTCTCAAAGAGTTGTATGAAGTATCAGGAAAGGAACTGGATACGATCGTTGAGTTCTGCACCACTTACGGAGATTGTATAGGTGCAAGGATGACCGGTGCTGGTTTTGGCGGTTGTGCAATTGCACTTGTAAAGAAGGATAAGTTTGACGACTTTGCCAGACAGCTTATGACTTACTATACCGTTAAAATTGGTTATGAACCTGGAGTGTTTGCGTCAGCAATAGGGGATGGGGTAAGGGAAGTGAAAGCTTGAGTGATGAATAGGAAACGGGCAGAACCATTTACCTGCTACTGATCATTTGACTTCTGGATACAATATTTCAGTGTATCCTGTCGCCTCTTACTTCTAATTCCTTCATCACATTGGCTTCGTATTCCAGCCATTGGTTCCAGCGGGTTCTTACTTTTTCTTTTTCGATATAGGTTTCGGCCAGATCGATAAATAAAGTATAATGACCGGCCTCACTTTCCATAAAGCGGCGGTAAAAATTACACAGGTATTCATCACCCAGTCCTTCGCTTAGTCTCTTGAATCTTTCACAACTGCGTGCTTCGATCAATGCCATTGTCAGCAGTTGATCCAGAAACCTGTCTTCCCAATGCCCGCCTTTTTTCTGAAAGCCGAGAAGTTTGTTCACATATTCATCTTTCCGTTGTTTACCTAAATGCAGGCCTCTTTTGTGGAGTTCAGCTAACACAAGCCGGAAATGCCCCCATTCTTCCGTTACGATCGGGGAAAGTTCGGCTACTAACTTTTCCCGGTCACTATATTTTTGGATCAGGGTGATGCAGGAAGTAGCGGCCTTTTGTTCGCAATAGGCATGGTCGGTCAGTATCTCCTCCAATGACTTGCCGGCCAGGTCCACCCACCGGGGATCTGTTGGAAGTTGGAGACCGAGAATATTTTTGGTATCCTGTGAGAGTTCCATGGCTGCAAATGTAAGAGGCTCAGGCTGGTTTGTATAGATTTCCGGCAAAAAATAGAGGCTTCGGGCTTTTGCCATTCGGTTTGGTTGCCTTACCTTTGCCGCCACAAAATAATTGTCGGATACTTAATCGGATGAATTAAAAAAAACAAAGATGCCTCTAACTAAAGAAAAAACAGCAACGATTTTTAAAGAATTCGGTGGTAAGGCTACCAATACCGGTTCCATTGAAGGGCAGATCGCCCAGTTGACTGAGCGCATTGCACAGATCAGTAATCACCTTCAGCAAAACAAAAAGGATTTCTCTACTCACCGCGGCCTGATGCAATTGGTTGGCAAACGTAAACGCTTACTCAACTACATGCAGAAGCATAACCTGACAGGTTATCGTCAGTTGATCGAGAAACTCGGATTAAGAAAGTAAAACTCCTGGATCTGCCTTTGGCGGACTTTGGGGAAATCTTTATAATCAGAGTTCGGTCTCAGGATCGGATAACTTATAAATACTATTCCCAATGTCTTCAAAGGTGTTGGGAATAGTCGTTTTACCGAAATGCATTTCTGCACTTTTGTTTTTGCCTGTTAAAGAACAGCATGTACAAGAGTATGACGCAACAGAAGCTGATAGCATTACTGTAATCGGGTAAATAAATAAAAACCTTCAACTCGTTTGAGCCTTTACAAATCTCAAACATTAAACTTCGAAAAAATTATGTTACAACAACCAATTCGCAAAACATTTGATATAGGGGATGGGCGCCAGGTAACGATCGAGACCGGCCGCCTTGCACGCCAGGCTGATGGAGCTGTTACAGTTTCCGCAGGTAATTGTATGATATTGGCAACTGTGGTTGCTAATAAAGACCCCAAAGAAGGACAGGATTTTTTTCCTCTTTCTGTTGACTACCAGGAAAAATTCGCCTCTGCGGGCCGTATCCCGGGCTCATTCTTTAAAAGGGAATCCAAACTGAATGATTATGAAGTGCTGACCAGCCGGTTGGTTGACAGGGCTCTTCGTCCTTTATTTCCTGAAGACTATTTATGTGATGTGCAGGTGCTGATCACCCTTATTTCCAGCGATCCGGAAGTAATGCCGGACTCAATGGCTTGTTTGGCTGCCTCTGCTGCACTGGCGGTTTCTGATATTCCTATCAAAGAGATTATCTCAGAAGTTCGGGTAGCAAAAATTGACGGGCAATTCAAAGTAAACCCTAACCGTTCTGAGCTGGAAAAAGCAGAAATGGAGTTTATTATTGCCGCCACAGATAAGAACCTGATGATGGTGGAAGGCGAGGCGTCGGAGTGCAGTGAAGCAGATCTTGTCAACGCTTTACAGATAGCTCACGATGCTATTCGCATACAAGTAAAAGCGCAGGAAGAATTGAGGGATCTGGCAGGGGTGAAAGGTAAAAGAGATTATAAAAAACCTGCCCAGGATGAAGCACTGCGGGAAAAAGTATATGCATTTGCGAAACAAAAAGTGTATGATGTAGCCAAAGGCGGTTTAAGCAAACACGACAGGAGCGATAAGTTCAGTGCCATAAAAGATGAGTTGGTTGAATTCCTTAAAAAAGATCTTAATCTCCCTGAAGGAGAAAGTTTACCAGATCTGACCAAGAAGCTGGCATCAAAATATTATGGAGACTTGCAGTATGATGTGGTTCGGGATATGATCCTTGATGAAAAGGTCCGGCTGGATGGAAGAGATCTTGAAACAGTTCGTCCTCTTGATATGGAAGTGGATATTCTCCCTTCACCTCATGGAGCATCGTTGTTTACGAGAGGTGAAACACAGTCTCTTACTACGGTCACCTTGGGAACACCTTTAGATGAATTGCTGGTAGAAAGCGCTGCAAAATCTGATTATACAAAGTTCATTCTGCATTATAATTTTCCTCCTTTCTCCACTGGTGAAGTAAAAATGATGAGGGCTCCTGGTCGTCGGGAAGTAGGGCATGGTAACCTGGCGATGCGTTCACTGAAACAAATGATGCCGAAGGGCGATTTTGCCTACACTGTTCGTGTGGTTAGCGATATCCTTGAGTCAAATGGATCTTCTTCTATGGCGACTGTTTGCGCCGGTTCATTAGCTTTGATGGATGCCGGTGTTCCTATTCCCAGACACGTTTCGGGAGTAGCGATGGGCCTGATTACCAAGGACGGTAAATACTCAATCCTTACAGATATACTTGGCGATGAAGACCATCTTGGAGATATGGACTTCAAAGTGACCGGTACGAGAGACGGTATTTGTGGTGTACAGATGGATATAAAAGTGGACGGATTGAGTATGGAAGTAATGACACAGGCTTTGGAACAGGCACGTCGTGGCCGTTTGCATATACTGGATGCGATGTATAACTGTATTCCTGAAGCTAGGGTTGAAGTAAAACCTCATGCACCACGCATGATCAAGATGTTCATTGACCGTGAGTTCATTGGTGCTGTGATCGGGCCCGGCGGTAAAGTGATACAGGAAATGCAACGTGAGACTGGCACTACCATCAATATCGAAGAAGTGAACAATATGGGTGAGGTGAGTGTGTTTGGCGCTAATAAAGAAGGAGTACAAAGAGCAGAAGCATGGATCAAAGGTATTGTTGCTGTCCCTGTAGTAGGGGATGTATATGAAGCGACAGTTAAGTCCATCATGCCATTTGGGGCCTTTGTTGAATTTTTGCCCGGGAAGCAAGGGTTAGTTCATATCAGTGAAGTAAGCTGGAAACGCCTGGAAACTTTGGATGGTGTGCTGAAAGAAGGAGATAAGGTAAAAGTGAAACTGATCGGTACGGATCCTAAATCCGGTAAATTCAAACTCTCAAGAAAGGTGCTGATCCCAAAACCGGAAAGCAAACCAAGACCTGAAGAATCATCTAACCAATAAATAGTCAACCCCGATACTTTCGGGGTTTTTACTTTAATATAAAACATGAGTGAGTACATCCGGATAGAGTTTCCATCAGTTTCCGCTGAGCAAAAAGACATTTTAATAGCCAAATTGTCTATGATCGGATTTGCCGGGTTCGAAGAAGGAGAAGCTGTACTCGTCGCATTTGCTCATACCGACGATTATAATGATTCTTCATTAAAAAGAATAGCAGAACAGCAAGAGGTTTCATTTAAAAAAACGATCATCGGGGAAACGAACTGGAACGTCTTATGGGAGTCCAATTTCGATCCGGTTATTGTTGATGACTTTGTCGCTATAAGAGCGGAATTTCATCAACCCGTCGCGGGAGTAGAGCATGAAATTGTGATCACCCCTAAAATGAGTTTTGGTACTGGTCATCATGCTACAACTTTTATGATGATACGGCAAATGAGGCAAATTGATTTCAGTAACAAAATGGTTTTTGATTTTGGTACAGGAACAGGAGTGTTGGCTATACTGGCTGAAAAACTTGGTTCAAACCAGGTTATAGCGATAGATATTGATGAATGGAGTATTGAAAATGCTCTTGAAAACATTCAGCGAAACAAATGCTCCAGGGTCACCATAGAAAAGAGTGGATCGGCCGATGTGGATAACTCGTTTGATATCATTCTTGCAAACATCAACAAGAATGTGATTTTGGATAGCTTTCCGGTTCTTGTAAGGCAACTGAAACCTAGCGGTATCTTGCTGCTAAGCGGCCTTTTGCCGGAGGACAAGGATGATATTTTCCGCAAAAATGACGAGTATTCTTTACAATTAATACAAACAGATGTTAGAGCTAACTGGCTGTGTATAAAGTACTCACGTTAAGTAAATTTGACCATATTGTTAACCTAATGTTACCGGCTGACCGTTTTTTTCGTAGTTTTACATTCCAACTCAACCCAGACTTCTATGAATGAACTATTGATGATAGTTCTGGCATATCTGATCGGTAGCATTCCCACCTCTGTATGGGTAAGCCGCTATTTCTTTGGTATCGATATACGTGACTATGGCAGTGGTAATGCCGGTGCCACGAATACGTATCGTATCCTCGGGCCTAAATGGGGGACATTTGTAATGATTGCTGACATGCTAAAAGGAATGGCTGCAGTTAAATTGGCATTGCTTTTACCCCAATACATTGACAACGATACCCAGTTTGTGAATTTTCAAATAGGTTTAGGCCTTGCCGCTGTAGTAGGTCATATTTTCCCTATATGGGCCGATTTCAGAGGAGGTAAAGGAGTTGCCACTTTGTTCGGTATGGTTGTCGGCGTTTCTCCCTGGACGGCTTTAAGCTGTGCCGGCGTATTCCTGCTCGTATTATACCTGACAAGATTTGTTTCATTAAGTTCCATATTGGCCAGTGTTGCATTCCCCGTATTTATCCTTGTTATATTTAACGTAGATAACGAGGTGTATCGGGTGTTTGCCATCGCTGTCGCATTGATGGTGGTGCTTACTCACCAGAAAAATATCGGACGCTTATTAAAAGGCGCTGAAAGTAAAGTGCCGATTTTGAAATACAGGGACCGCCGCAGGCAAAGAAGAAAGCAGGCGCCTGATTCCTGACCTCTTTTACAAAAAATCATTAACAATCAAATGAAAAACAATGATTGTACCTAACTTGGTACAATCATTGTTTTTTATTCATATCTAAAACTATTGAAATGATCAGGACATTGACCTCCTTTTTTTTATTTGCGGCGTTATTAATTGCTTGTTCCAAAAACCCCCTTACTGGTAAAAATCAACTGACGCTGCTGCCGGAATCAGAATTGCAAAGTATGGCCACTACTGAATACCAGCAATTCCTTTCAACCAATAAAGTGGTAGCTACAACCAGCAACAAAGATGCAGAAATGGTGAGAAGAGTAGGACAGCGTATCACAAAGGCAGTTGAGAATTACTATGCGGAAAAAGGGATGTCGGATAAACTGGCTGGATATAAATGGGAATATAACCTGGTTGATGATAAGGCTGTCAATGCCTGGTGTATGCCTGGCGGGAAGATCGTTGTTTATACCGGTTTGCTACCGATAACACAAAATGAAGCTGCTTTAGCTGCAGTAATGGGGCATGAAGTATGTCATGCACTTCTTCAACATGGAAACCAGCGGATGAGCCAGGGACTGTTGCAGCAATTAGGCGGTGTTGCTTTATCAGTGGCTGTTGCAAACAAACCTCAGGAGACGCAGAATCTATTTATGACCGCTTATGGAGTGGGTTCACAGGTAGGCGTAATGCTTCCTTTTTCCAGAAAACATGAACTGGAGGCAGATCGATACGGGTTGATATTTGCCGCTATGGCAGGATATAACCCTGAAGAAGCCATTAATCTATGGAAGAGAATGGAGCAGGCTAGTGCAGGTCAAAAGCCACCGGAATTCCTTAGTACCCATCCATCTGAGGGCAAACGTATTGAGCAATTACAAAAACTCATGCCCGAGGCATTGAAGTATTATAAACCGGTCGGGAAATAAAAAATTGATTTTCATTAAGAAAACCCTCCAAAATTCAATTTTGGAGGGTTTTTTATTTTATAATCCTTTATTAAACAGGGATTTTACTGTACTTTTGCACTCCCTGCTAATGAGAACTCTGTCAATTCTCCCACTCGTACCGGGAATAATTGGCAGGAACCCCTAAAATTCTTTTAAAGCATGTCACAAACAGTTTTCGAGAAATTACAATTGGCAGACGAAAAGAATCTCTTAATTCAGGGTTTGCCTTCTTCCATCGAAAAACAGTTCAGTAAGTTGTCTTTTGCCAAAAAC
>JAEUVK010000204.1 GCA_016787135.1 Chitinophagaceae bacterium
TATGCTTTATTTAAAGCTTCATCCGCCGTTCTGAGCTTCTTATACTCATACAGCATCTCGAAAAAGAATGTATAAACCGAGCCCCCATACCTGAAATTCATACCGAGGCTGTAGACAGAATTCTTTGCAGTAGTTTTCTGTGCTGTTTCATTTCCTGTTGACAGATCCTTTATCCTGAAATCCACCTGGTCATTATACCAGAAACTGCGAAGCAGGCAGGTAAGCAGCATTTTTTTACCCACCCCTATGTTCCCATTGACCCATGCGCCGGTGCCGGTGCTGCGGTTATTTCTTTTCATACCAAATGAACCACTGCTATCTGATTTAAATGTGTGGGTACGGCCAATAGCAAAATCCAGTGAAGAGGCATTCCAGTTCTCATCCACAAACACTTTAGCCCGCTGATTGATCTCGCCCATGCGCCTGGAGTTCTGTGTGTTTAGTTGTTCTTCTGTGGATTTGATCTGCGACCGCAGTCCTGGCTTCTCCAGTAGATTGGTGCTAGTATCTAATTTCACTTGCAGTTCTTTCAACTGCGTTTCCAGTTCTTTTCTTTCATTAGCATATTTCAGGGAAATATCTTCGTAGAGCTCTTTGGCCATCAGCGGATCCCTTTCCCTGAAAAGATTGAGTTTAACAGCGCCCCCGATACGCCGGTAACTATTATCATCCTGAATAGTCCCCATAGAGACGTCCAGTGATGCCAGTTTACGCATGAACCCTGAAGCGTTCTGGTATTTGCCAAGGTCCTTACGATTATAAAAAAGTTCCCAAACGGGTTGCGATTGTATGGCAAGGTTAGGATTGATACCATACTTGAGCGACCAGTCAACTTTAAAATCCTTAATGTCGGAAGTGCGGTTGATCTGGGAAGGAGTAGCGCCCATCAGGTCAAAGATGGGTGAAGCCGGAATGGTTAATTCCTTTGGAGATACACGTCCTGCTTTGGTGCCGTCATCCTGTGCTGCAACAAGAAATGACAGCAAACAAAGGCCTGTGATTCCGGTCAGATATAATGTTCTCATATTGCTGGCTTTTGGTATGGGGTAAAAAATGATCTTCACAAACCTACTGCTGACCGCAACCGAAGGCAATACCAGACAATGGTGAAATACACCGGGAATAAATACCTAAAATCTGGTAGGCTGCAAGAAAAATTAGTTTGTTACCTTTCATAAGGCCTTTACTTCTTTCACCAATGAAACACCGGTTATGTCTCTGAAAGAAAAACTTACCTGTCGCTATCCTGCTTTATTCCTGTTTATTTCTTTACTAGCCATAAAAGCAGTAAGCCAATTACCACAGGCCCAGATGGACAGCCTGGCCAGGGAACTGGTAAAGGCAAAAGAAGACAGCAATAAAGTACAATTGCTGATGACTCTGGGCAATGAAGCAGGCTATACTGACCTTAATAAAGCGCTGGAATATGCGCTGCAAGGTTATGAGCTGAGTAAAAAGATCGGCTACCAAAAAGGCATCGGAAACCTGGCCTACCTGTCGGGGATCAGTTATATAGACCTGGGCAACTATGCTTTAGCCGACTCCTTCCTGAGCATTGCGGGGCAAAAATTCACTGAACTGAATATCCGGCGGAATATTTTTAAAGTATATAATGCAAGAGGCAACAGTGATTACCGGCAAGGTAAATACTGGAATGCTGCAGATAACCTTACTAAAGCTGCTGAAGGTTTTGATGAATTAAAAGATACCGCTTATTCGCTGATCGCTTACCAAAACCTGATATCGGTACTGGGCCAGATCAATAACCATCCAAAAGCTGTTGAGCTCGGAAAGAAAGTATTAAAAATTGCTGAAGCCGGCACCGATACCCTGCAAATCGGTTATACCCTGCAGGCGCTCACATCTGATCTTATTCACTCAGGCCGATATGATGAGGCCTGGCCCTATTTACAAAAACTACTCACAATAGCCGAAAAAACACTGGATAACAGTCTTGCGGCAGAATCATTTAGCGCTGCCGGCGCTTATTACTATAAAACCAATGACCCGGTTAAAGCGACCTATTACTTTCAACGATCAATCAGCAGGGCAGAAAAACTCGATGATAAATATCAATTAGCCAACCACTATCACTCGCTTGGACAAGTACTTCTGCAACAAAAGAAAATGCCCGGAGCAAAAGAGTATTTATTGAAAGCAATGCAATTAGCCGGTGAATTCAATAATAAAAAGGCGGAATATAATACTGCTTTATCACTCAGCGAATATTATGAACAGACAGGCGATTACCCCACCGGAATCAAATTTCTCAAAACTCACCTTGCCCTGAAAGACAGTATCCTTAATGCTGAGACGAGGAATTACTCTTCTTACTTAGAAACCAGGTACCAGACCAATAAAAAAGAAAATGAGATCCTTCGCCTGCAAAAAATTCAGCAACAGAAGGACTTTGCCATAAAGCGGCGCAACACCTGGCTGGGTATTGGTATCGGCTTAATAGCAGCATTGATCTCTATTCTGTACCTGTTGAAAAGAAATTACGGTCACAAACAGAAACTGGCCCGGCAGCAATCAGTGTTACTGGAAGAAAAGATAAAAACCATCGAAAAGGAACAACAGATCAGTTCTTTGCAATCTATGATAAACGGGCAGGAAACAGAAAGAACAAGAATAGCCAAGGACCTCCATGATGGTCTGGGTGGCATTTTCTCTACGGTAAAAATGCATTACAGCACCCTCCAGCAGGATACGCCCGGAATAAAAGAAAACCCGCTTTACAAAAAAACACTGGACCTGATCAATAACGCTTCGGATGAATTACGAAAAGTAGCCCATAACATGATGCCGGAGGTATTAATGAAGGTCGGATTGCTGGAATCACTGCAGGACCTTGCGAACAATATCAGCTCCGGTAAATTACTGAAAGTAACCCTGCAGGCATTTGGGATGGAAAAAAGGCTGGCCAGTTCCACTGAGATCATGCTTTACCGCATTATCCAGGAATTAGTGAACAATATCATCAAACATGCTTATGCGTCTGAAGCCATCATCCAGATCAACCGGGAAGGAAACCGGCTTAGCCTGACCATTGAAGATAATGGCAAAGGGTTCGATACCCGGGAAGCGGAAGAAAGGCGGAGTATGGGCATGGCAACTGTAAGGAGCAGGGTGGACTATCTCAATGGCAAGCTAACCATTGATTCACGAAAAGATATCGGCACTACTGTAATGATAGACCTTCTTCTGAATGAAAACTGAAAAGTATTCCCAACAATAATTAAATTTATAGCCGGCAACCGGCTATGATAAAGCTCCTCATCATTGACGATCATCCATTGGTAATTGACGGCATCAAAACCATGCTGAAAGATGAGAGCTACCTGCATATTGAAGCAGCCGCCAAAACAGCTAAAGAGGCACTGAACATTCTGGAAGCCGGAATAGCTGTTGATATAATTCTGCTTGACATCAACCTGCCGGATATGGATGGCCTGCGGCTCTGTGAAATAATCAGGGATATGAACAAAACGGTAAAGATACTGGGGCTCACCTATGTGAATGAAGCCGGCATCATCACACAGCTGATCAAAAAAGGGGCTAATGGTTATCTTTTAAAGAACATGGAACGGGAGGAACTGATTACCGCCATCAACCAGGTAATGGACGGAACGATCTACTTAAGCAAAGCGGCCAACGAAAAAATAATACAGCAATTACAATCACTGGGCCTTCCGCAAAATAATGTACCCGTGCTCACCCGCCGGGAAAAAGAGATACTACAACTATTATCCGAAGGGTTAACCAGCCAGGAAATCGCCGGCCGTCTTTTTTTGAGCAGTTATACGGTGGATACACACCGGAAAAATATGCTGCAGAAATTCAATGTACATAATACGCAGTCACTGATGAATGTGGTCAGAGAGCTGGGCATTATCGCTTAGTTAAGCTTTAATAACACAGCCGCGGCAACACCGGCTGTTTCTGTCCTCAGTCTTGTTTCGCCTAACGTGACCGGGATGAACTGATGCTGTAAGGCCGATTCAATTTCTTTTGGTGAAAAATCTCCTTCCGGACCGATTAGAATAACGGAAGAAGCTGACCGGTTATTTTGCTGATGGCTTAATCCAGTTTTGGTGGCTTCTTCACAATGGGCAATAAATTTTTGCTCCGCTTTATTTTCTTCTATGCATTGTTGAAATGTCATGGGCGGGTACAACACCGGCAGCCAGCATTGCTGACTTTGGAGCATGGCGCTGATCACGATACCTTTCATCCTGTCATATCGAAACTTTTCTTTGACGGTCCTTTCGCAGAGCAGCGGGATAATTTCCGCCACACCTATTTCTGTCGCCTTTTCGAGGAACCATTCGAACCGGCTGGTATTCTTAACAAGCGAAATAGCAATAGTGACTTTCCCGGCCGCTGGTTGCCGGTAACTGGTCTCTTCTATTTGTACCGAACAATGTTTTTTATGGCACTCAATGATATGGCCTGTTGCCAGGTTGCCTTTACCGTCGGTCAGTTGCAACTTTTCTTCGGGTTTCATCCGCAGCACCTGTACTACATGATAGGACGTATCCTCATCAAGCGTGATCTGCTTTTGTGAAGGATCGAATTGTTCAATATAGAAATAGGACAACGACATGGTATGTATAAAAGATAAAATTAAGGTAAATGAAAAAGCCCTGGCGATAAACGTCCGGGCTTTGGTCTATGGTTAAGGTGAAAAGAGACTGTTGTTATCAGAACGGATCATCCGTATTATCATCTGCAGCAATATCATTCATCCGGCTACCGGTTTGTATATATAATTTTTCACCACCGCCGCTGTCTTCCACCGGCCTCCAGCCTCCGGACGGCAATCCGATACCGCTATAGGGATCATCATCCCAGTTCACAAACTTCTGGATATGTAATAATGCTTTCAGTTTAACTGTCTCCAGGGAGCCATTACGGTGTTTGGCGATCTTTACCTCTGTCAAACCCTTTGTATTTTCCCCCTCTGCATTCGTGGTTACATCATAGTACTCGGGACGATACAGGAACATGACCATATCTGCATCCTGCTCGATAGCTCCTGATTCACGCAGGTCACTCAGTTGCGGAATACGGCTTCCTTCTTTGGCGCCACGTTGCTCTACGGCACGGCTTAATTGTGACAAAGCGATGATCGGTATATTCAATTCTTTGGCCAGGGCTTTCAGGTTTCTTGAAATGTTACTGATCTCCTGCTCACGGTTGGCAGTCCTGTTCTCTCCGGTGCCACTCATCAACTGTAAATAGTCAATGATCACCATACCGATATTATGTTTATTCTTTAAACGGCGGCATTTTGCCCTTAACTCAAAAATGTTCAATGCGGGAGTATCATCAATAAATAACGGCGCCTGCGCCAGTCTTTGAATACCCCTCGCATAGAGTTGTTTCATTTCATGTTCTTCCAGTTTCCCCCGTGCAATTTTTTCCAGCCAGATCTCACTTTCTGCAGCGAGGATACGCTGCACCAGCTGGCCTGCACTCATTTCAAGCGAGAATAAAGCCACTGGTGTCGGTTTACCCGGGTGCATTACAGCGTTACGTGCCAGGTTCAAAGCAAAGGCTGTTTTACCTACCGCAGGCCGGGCAGCTAATATGATCAGGTCAGTATTCTGCCAGCCATATGTTACTTTATCCAGACCGGCAAAACCGCTCGGCACACCCGTCACATCCTCATTTTTATGACGAAGGTCTTCGATACGCTGTATTGTTTTTACCAATACAGAGTCTATCGTGTCAAAATTTTTCCGCAGGTGGTTATTAGTGATCTCGAAGAGTTTGCTTTCTGCATCATCCAGCAGGTCAAAAACGTCGGTAGAATCTTCATACGCGTCGCCGATGATCTCCCCGCTGATACGTATCAGCTCACGCTGAATGAATTTTTGAAGAATGATCCTGGCGTGGGTTTCAATATGTGCAGAAGAAACGACGGCATTGGTAAGTTTAGTAACATAATAAGGACCCCCTACCATATCCAACTCTTCTTTAGTGCGTAACTCTTCGGCAACGGTAAGGATATCTATCGGCTGGCTCTTATTAGCCAGGCTTTGCATGGCTTTAAAGATACGCTGGTGCGCTTCCACATAAAAACATTCGGGCTTGAGTATTTCAATAACGGCATCAAATGCATTTTTCTCCAGCATAATGGCACCGAGTACAGCTTCTTCCAGGTCTTTTGCCTGTGGTGGTACTTTGCCATATACCATTGTTCCCAAATCAAGCGCCGATCTTCTTTTCTGCTTCCTGTCTTTGTTAATATTGGTCAAGTCCATCGTTCTGTAATAGCGATAAAGGGTTATACCATCAGTTGTTCACCAATGACCTGGGTTAGTATTCCGTCTTGATTTAAGAAATTAATTCTTGTTTGTTAGGCGAATGTTCCCGTCAGTCAGAACAGCGAAATAAAATGCAAATAGGGTATGAAAAAAATTTTTCTTTCTGCACCTTTTTTCACCAGCTAACTAAGGGTTTTCCACATACGGATATTTCTTAGCTACTCAGGCCTTGTTACAATTTACAATAAATACAATTCCAAAACATGACAAAGATCAGCACAATAGGGGGATAAGTTTTACACCGCATAACACTCTATAAAGCAATTGCTGACGTTCCGGGATTGTTTTAAATAGTAAGCATAATATTTAGTACACAATAAATACCGGCACCGGGAGTTATAAATGGACAGAGTTCTTTACCAACCAGTACCAATAGCTGCTACGGAAGATTTCACAACTAAAAAATTTGATATGCAGACAATGAAAAACAGCAGCCACCCCCGTCCTGTGCTTTCTCAGTCACAGAACAACACCACGCTGTGGATCGGACATCTTAAAACCGACCCAACCGATCATTTTGCCGGACAAACTTTCACCTGCCCTGCCGAAGGACAATTGGACAACATACAATTGTACTCCGCCGCTGTACAGTATGGAGGTGAGGTAGTGCTTAGCTTACATGAATTTGACCCTGAAACAAAAAAATGGGGTCCTGCTATTGGCAGTTCTACCGTTAAAGTGCATAAAGGCGACCATGCAAAATGGATGCGATTTGGATTACCGCCTGTTCAACTGCGCCAGGGCGTGACCTATGGCTTCCGGCTAATGACACATGAAGCCCTGGTAGGCCTTGGTGAAGCTGCATCCGGAAACAAACACCCTTTTACATTTGGCCACGAGTGGAACGGAGATTCGTTGAATCAAACAGGACATTACTATTCCTACTTCAGCCTTGCATTCAAGGTGGAGTTGTGTGCATAATATTTTGGAGGTTTATGAAAAACTGGCAACCTCATTCTGTCACGTACAAACGTGAGAGGATGAGGTTTTTGCTTTCCCCCATCACCTGCTCCTTCTTGTTTTCCTATCTTCGCAGCTATATAAAGTCTTAGTTATACATGACGATCTCTTATAAATGGCTGAGTGAATACCTGCCTGTGACTGTAGAACCTGAAAGATTGAGCCGAATTCTCACCTCTATCGGACTGGAAGTTGAAAGCCTTACCCAATTTGAAGAAGTAAAAGGCGGATTAAAAGGTTTGGTAATCGGTGAAGTGCTGAGTACCGAAAAACACCCTAATGCCGATAAGCTTACGTTAACCAAAGTGAATATCGGTAATGGTGAACCGTTATCTATAGTATGTGGCGCCCCCAATGTGGCTGCCGGGCAAAAAGTGGTGGTCGCACCTGTTGGTACAACCATTTATCCTTCGACAGGGGACCCGTTAACGATGAAAGTGGCTAAGATCCGTGGTTCAGAGAGTCATGGTATGATCTGCGCTGAAGATGAGGTAGGCTTGGGTACTTCTCATGCAGGTATTATGGTTTTGCCGGAAAGTGTAAAGGTGGGAATTGCTGCTGCCGACTACTTTAAACCCTACACTGACTGGGTATATGAGATCGGTCTCACCCCCAACCGGATGGACGCCATGAGCCATTGGGGCGTAGCAAGGGATGTTTGTGCTTATTTGACGCACCATGATAAGAAAGATGTAAAACCTAAACTACCCAACAGCAATAGCTTTAAAGTTGATCGTAACTTATTACCCATTTCTGTAAAAATCGAAAACACAAAAGCCTGCCCCAGGTACAGTGGTATAGGTATTGCCGGTATTAAAATTGCACCATCACCCAGGTGGCTACAGGAAAAACTTAAGGCCATCGGGCAACGACCGATCAACAATATTGTTGATATTACCAATTATATCCAGCATGAAACAGGGCAACCACTTCATGCTTTTGATGCGGATGCAATCACAGGCCATAAGATCATAGTAAAGAACCTCCCGGAAGGGACAAGTTTTGTTACACTGGATGAGAAGGAAAGAAAGCTCAGTACAGAAGACCTGATAATCTGTAATGAAAAGGAAGGTATGTGTATTGCCGGTGTATTTGGAGGGTTACATAGCGGTGTTTCTGAAACCACAAAGAATATCTTCTTAGAAAGCGCCTGCTTTGATCCGGTAATTACCCGAAAAACGTCTTTCCGCCATGGATTAAGGACCGATGCGGCCAGCCGTTTTGAAAAGGGAACAGATATTTCGGGCACGGTCAATGTTCTAAAAAGAGCTGCGTTGCTGATCAAAGATATTTGCGGAGGCGAGATCGCTTCTGAAATAGTGGATGTTTATCCGGCACCCAAAGAAAAAACACAAGTAGCGATCAAATATCATTTCCTGAAAAAATTAAGCGGCAAGAATTATCACCCCGATGCCGTAAAAGATATTCTGGTCAGTCTGGGTTTTGAAATCGCAAAAGAAGGCATAGATGAACTAAGAGTTTCTGTTCCGTATCATAAGACGGATATCAGCATGCCTGCCGACCTGGTAGAAGAAGTATTACGGATAGATGGCCTGGACAATATCATTATCCCGGATGCGATCACCATTACTCCGGCAGTAGAAGAGAATTATGCCAGAGAGGTGCTGAAGGAAAAAGTGGCTAACTACCTGGCAGGGCTTGGGTTTAATGAGATCATGACCAATTCTATCACCAACGCCGCTTATTTTTCCGAAGAAGAAAAGGAGCAAATGGTGAAGATGCTCAACAGCCTGAGTGCTGAGCTCAATATCCTGCGTAATTCACTTTTTGAAACGGCACTGGAATCTGTGGCACACAACCTGAACCACAAGAACAATTCACTGAAGCTATTTGAATTTGGTAAAGCCTATAGCACATCCAACCCCGGTAGTTACCAGGAATCGGAGAAACTTTGCATTGTCATAAGCGGGAGTGTCAACGAAAACAGCTGGAAACAAAAAGAAGTGAACGCGGATTTTTATTACCTGAAAGGCGCCGTGCTTTCTATATTAAAACTGCTGGGCATTACGCCTGATACAATTGAAGTATTGCAGGTGCCTAAGTTAGACAACCATGTTGTTTTTAAACTAAATGACCAGGTGATTGCCGGTGCAGGAGAGGCCAATAAAAAGTCTTTAGCGAAGTTTGATATCAAACAGCCTGTTTTTTTTGCAGGGTTTAACTGGGAAACCGTTGTTAGCATAGCTTCCCGGCACAAACCTGCAGTACATGAAATACCCAAATACCCGGCGGTGAACAGGGATATTGCCATGATCGTACCCCGTCATCTGAAATATGAAGAAGTAGAGAAAACAGTGGATAAGATTCGCCTCAGCAAACTGCAAGGCATGAAGTTGTTTGATATTTTTGAAAGCGAAAAGCTGGGTACCGATAAAAAATCACTGGCTGTCAGTTTTACATTCCTGGACGAAGAAAAGACTTTAACCGACAAGGAAATTGACGGATGGATGAATAAGATCATGGCGACTTTTGAAAAAGACCTGCAGGCAGAAATACGAAAACAATGATGCCTTTTGTAACTACAAACTGGTTTTCATCATGACAGAGACAGAAGCACAATTAAAGAGGATACAATTCAAACTGCAACAATTACTGAAGCAGTATGCCACTTTGTTAAAAGAGAATAGCCAGTTAAAAGAGGAATTGCAGGATACTAAAAGACACATGACTGCCCGGCAGGATATGATTGATAGCCTGAACCAGCAGGTAAATGTTTTAAGGTACAGTAACGGAGAAATGAGCGGGGCCGATAAGAAAGAATTTGAAAAGAAGATCAATTTCTACGTCAAGGAAATTGACCGGTGCATCACAATGCTCAGCCAATGATCAATGCCTTTTAATCAGGTTCATTTTCATTTCAGCTTCACCCTGTGACAACTCAATAGTGTACTTACCATACGGAAGATCACTCAAACCTGTCCAGGTGAAATGCTCATTCTCATCAATGATGTTTTTCTCGAGGGTGCTGCAGATGCTACCTTTGTCATCTCTTAATACACCCCGGAGAAAATTGCCGGCGCGGGCACTTAGTTCAAGTTGCAATGCGTCAATAAAAATTGACGGCTTAATTTTAGCGAACATGATCCTTAACGTTTTTAATGTTAAAACGTTTTTTACAGGAACTGGAAACAAACTGGGGATTTTAACAGGATGAGTTGGTTCTAATTACAAGGGAAAACAAGATATTAACAATTTTTCAACTTTGCAAATTATGAATGAATTAATTGCTGCCACAGTGGTGATCGGCGACAGGAGTTACCGGATAAAAGTGACCCGGGAGGATGAGGAAGCGGTAAGAAAAACGGTCAAAACCATCAACGATAAGATCATTGAGTTCAAGACCCAGTTTGCGGGCAAGGATATGCAGGATTATATCGCCATGGTACTTCTCTGGTTTGCCACTGATCAGGCTGCTAAAATGAAATCCGGTTATGAAACCGAGGCTATCAGCAGTCAGCTTGGGGTGTTGGAAAAACTCCTGGATAGTCACATGTCAGACAGATAACCCGGCCTTTCCTCAATTTCATCCATTTGCTCCCGTTTTGTATCTTCGCCTTCCGCCTGTTATTCAGGCTTCTGCTTAATGAATGTCATGATTTGCAGAACAAACGATACCATTTTGGAACAAATTAAACAACTGATTCATGGACCCCATTATCATATCACTAATTATTGGTGTAGTCGCTCTGGTCGTTGGCCTTGTAGCGGGTAAATTGATCTTTGCCAAAAATACCCGTCAAAAAATCGAAGAAGCCGATTTACAATCGCAAACCATCCTTAAAGAAGCTGAACTAAGGGCTGAAACCATCCGGAAAGAAAAGGAACTGGAGGCAAAGGAAAAGTTCGTGCAGATGAAAGCAGCTCATGACAAGGAGGTGAACGAGAGAAACAGGAAGATCAATGATACGGAAAACCGCATACGTCAGAAGGAGCAAAGTATCAATCAGAAAGAAGGAAGCCTTGAAAAGCAGATAAAAGAGAATGAGGCTATCAAAGAAAACCTGAATCGCCAGATCGAACTGGTGAATATCAAGAGAACAGAGCTTGAAAAACACCAGGAAGAACATATACGCCGCCTGGAAAAAATTGCCGGCTTGTCAGCCGATGAGGCAAAAGCGCAACTGGTAGAAAGCCTGAAACACGAGGCTCAAAGTCAGGCACTTACTCTTCAGCAGGAAATAGTGGAAGATGCCAAACAAAAAGCCAATAAAGAGGCCAGGAAGATCATCATTCAGACCATACAGCGTACGGCAGCAGAACAGGCAATCGAGAATTCTATTACCGTTTTCAATCTTGAGAGTGACGAGATCAAAGGCCAGATCATCGGCCGTGAGGGGCGTAATATCCGTGCGATCGAAGCCGCTACAGGCGTTGATCTGATCGTTGATGATACCCCTGAGGCTATCCTCCTGTCTTGCTTTGACCCGCTACGCCGTGAGATTGCCCGTTTGAGCCTTCAAAGATTGGTGGCTGACGGCCGCATTCACCCCGCCCGCATCGAAGAAGTAGTGGAGAAGACCCGCAAACAAATAGAAGAACAGGTAATGGAACACGGTGAAAGAGCTGTAATAGAACTAGGTATTCATGGTTTACACAAAGAACTGGTAAGAATGGTAGGAAGAATGCGATTCCGCTCTTCCTATGGCCAGAACCTACTGATGCATAGCCGTGAAACAGCCAATCTCTGTGCTACAATGGCCGCTGAATTAGGGCTAAATCCAAAACTGGCAAAACGTGCCGGACTACTACATGATATTGGTAAAGTGCCGGATGAAGAAAGCGAGCTTAGTCATGCCTTGCTGGGAGCCAAACTGGCAGAAAAATACGGTGAAAATCCTGCTGTTGTCAATGCAATTGCCGCCCATCATGATGAGGCAGAAATGTTATATGTGATCTCCCCGATCGTACAGGCCTGTGATGCCATCAGCGGCGCCAGACCTGGTGCACGCAGAGAGATCATGCAACAATACCTGCAACGTATCAAAGACCTTGAGAACCTGGCCATGTCCTATACGGGTGTAGAAAAGGCTTATGCCATCCAAGCTGGCCGCGAACTTAGGGTAATTGTAGAGGCGGATAAGGTCACAGACCAGGAATCCGAAAAATTGTCTTTTGAAATAGCTCAGAAGATACAGACGGAAATGACCTTTCCCGGCCAGATCAAAGTGACTGTTATCCGGGAAAAGCGAACCGTAAATGTGGCCCGGTAGGCTTGTTTAAGCATTTAAACCCTGTAAGTTTAAGTTTTGAGGGAATTCGGGAAGCTAAAAAGGCGGAAACCTCCCGTGGAAACCTTAAACTTTGAACAGCTAAACCTTTAAACTTTGATCTTTTCCCCTTACCTTTGCCCTCCTTAAAATTTAGAGTTATGAACGCCATCGCATATGTACATGAGCAACTGACGGGCAAGAAGGAATTCCCGAAATTCAAACCGGGTGATAATGTTACCGTTAACTACAAGATCATTGAAGGTAACAAGGAAAGGATCCAATCTTTCAAGGGTGATGTGATCAAAAAGCAGGGAACTGGTCAAACAGCCAGCTTTACTGTACGTAAAATATCCGATGGTATTGGTGTAGAAAGGGTGTTCCCGTTCTTTTCTCCTAACATAGAATCAATCGTTTTGAATAAAACAGGTAATGTTCGAAGGGCTAAACTGTTTTATCAGCGTAAGCGTAGCGGTAAGAGTGCCAGAATTCGTGAAAAGCGTCTCGCTGTTACTGCAGCCGGTGAGTAATTTTACTGCTGAATAATTCTTTTACCCCGCTAAAGCGGGGTTTTTATTTAGCCTTTATCTATACATACCTGTATTAACCACCTGACAACATAGAAGGGTAAAATTTGCCAATTGTAATTACTATCTTTGACTTTCAATCTATTCTATATGACACAACCTGTATTACTGGGAATGCTGGGAACCAATGAGATCATCATCATCCTGGTTATTGTTTTATTGCTTTTCGGAGGCCGCAAGATACCCGAACTGATGAGAGGATTGGGTAAAGGCGTCCGTGAATTTAACGATGCAAAAAACAATGTGAAGAAGGAAATTGAAGAAGGCGCCAACGAGGTTAAGAATTCATAATATTCTCATTTTTAATTATCCTTCTTATTCACCGAAAAAGAATTATTCCTTTTGTTTGAGTTTTCTTCCATTGAGCAATATCATAGCGGGCTGAAGGAAGGAACAGTAACCTGTTTGCAGACAGTTGAACGTTATCTTCAGCGGATACACGCTAAACAACACCTGAATGCCTTTGTAGAAGTTTATGCTGAAGATGCTTTGCAAAAAGCAAAAGAACTCGATCGGAATAGGGCTTCTGGCAAAAGCACCGGAAGGCTTCATGGAGTGATTATCGGGTTGAAAGACGTTATCGCTTATAAAGACCATCGGCTTACTGCCTCATCAAATATTCTAAAAGGGTTTACCTCTGTTTATTCAGCTACCGCTGTCGAACGATTATTGGCCGAAGAAGCCATCATTATCGGCAATTGCAATTGCGATGAATTTGCCATGGGCTCCACCAACGAAAACTCTGCTTACGGCAAAGTATTGAATGCAGCAGATGAAACAAGAGTTCCGGGGGGGTCATCAGGTGGGTCTGCTGTTGCTGTGCAGGCAGGGCTATGTATGGTTTCATTAGGCAGTGATACAGGCGGTTCAGTCCGGCAGCCGGCAGATTTTTGCGGAATAATAGGACTTAAGCCAACCTACGGACGAATTTCCCGGTATGGCCTGATTGCTTACGCTTCATCCTTTGATCAAATAGGTATTTTTGGAAATGCCGTTGCTGATGTCGCAAAAGTGTTGGAAGTAATCTCGGGGTACGATGAATACGATAGCACCGTTTCTTCAAAGCCGGTAGAATCTTACAGCAGCCTTGATCCGAAAAACAAAAAATACCGTATTGCCTATTTCAATGAAGCTCTTGAACATAGAGGCAATGACCCTGAAATTGGTTCTTCGATAAAAAACTTACTTGAAAAACTCAAAGACGACGGTCACGCAGTAGTGCCGGTAGAGTTTGATCTTCTGGATTATATCGTTCCGGCTTACTATGTGCTGACCACCGCCGAAGCGTCATCCAATCTCTCGCGGTATGATGGCGTAAAATATGGTCATAGGACTACAGTAAGGGGCATAGACTTAACCGAATTCTACAAAAGGACCCGCTCTGAAGGCTTTGGTCAAGAGGTAAAGCGTAGAATCATGCTCGGAACATTTGTATTAAGTGCCGGCTTTTATGACGCCTACTTCACAAGGGCACAAAAGGTCAGGAATTTATTAACAAAAAAAATAGAACTGATATTCAAAGACTTCGACGTCATTATTCTCCCTACCTCCCCAGATACGGCATTCAAAACGGGAGAAAAAACCACTGACCCAATAGCCATGTACTTAGCTGATATTTATACAGTTATGGCTAATCTAGTAGGAATTCCCGCCATTTCCCTCCCGCTTTTCACTCATTCCAACGGCATGCCGTTTGGCCTGCAGGTGATGGCTAAAAGGTTTAATGAGTTACCTTTGCTCCGCCTTTCAAATGAGCTGATGCAAGGCTACCGAACACAACCCTTAAACTAATTGTCCGTACAGTACCCGATTTGTGTAATCAAAATTTCACACACTGATGGTAAAAAAAATTCTGGCTGGTGTCATAGGTCTGCCCTTTTTATGTTTTGCTTTAGCAGGCAGGGCAGAAAACGGGTATTATGAAAGGAACTTTGTTATTTCCGATACCTCGGATAAAAAAGATACCCTCACGGGTGAGGCAGTTCCTGCCAGCGACCCAAAAAAAGAATTCAGCGAATTCTCTTTTACTTCTTATTTGCCTCATGGTACTGTCGAGAGTCAGCTTAACCCACAAATGATCAGTTTTGTACAAGGATATATCAAACAATACGGAAAGAAAATGGAGGAGATGAGGGACTGGGGCAGGCCCTACTTTGATATGATGGATAAGATTCTTACCCAGCATGATCTACCCAAAGAATTGAAATACCTTGCCGTTATAGAATCTTATCTGAAAACCAACGCAAGATCCAGAACAGGTGCAGTAGGCCCCTGGCAGTTCATGCCGGCTACTGCCAAAAACATGGGCCTGCGGGTGAGCAAAAAGTATGATGAAAGAAAGGATTTTGCCAAGAGTACACATGCTGCTTCAAAATACCTGACAAATCTTTATTCCATGTATGGAGATTGGCTCCTGGTGATAGCCGCTTATAATGGGGGCCCGGGAAAAGTAGATGCAGCCATTAGGAAAAGCGGCAGCCGCGATTTCTGGACACTTCAGAAATACCTGCCGGCGGAGTCTCAAAAACATGTCAAGAAATTCATCGCCACTCATTATATGATGGAAGGACAGGGAAGCATCACTACTGCTACAAAAAAAGAAGAAACAAAAGAGTCTCTGGCAAACACATCCGTTGCGGCTGAAACAACTGGTTCAAAAACTCAATCCATCAACGGTCGTTATAACTCATTTGTGATCATGAAGCATATTTCAATTGATATTGCTTCGTTCAACAGGCTGAACCCAAATTTTGACAAGCTGATAGCTTTCAACGGCAGTTATGAACTGAGGCTGCCGAATGACAAGATGGATATATTCCTTGCCAAAAAGCCTGTAATACTGGACGAATCCATGCAATTGCTGCTCAATAGCGGCACAAATTAAGCCGACAGTACTTTTTTTATTGCCTCAGCTTTCAGCAAACATTCTTCCCACTCTTTTTCAGGATCACTGTAAAAAGTGATACCTGATCCTGCCTGGAATGAAAGATATCCGGTTGTGGCATTATACATGACGCTTCTTATCACCACATTGAAATCAAGATCACCATCAGCAGAAATATAACCAACCGTGCCTGAAAATATACCTCGTTTTGTTCTCTCATAACGGGATATCAGCTCCATTACTTTTTTCTTGGGTGCGCCGGTCATGGAGCCCATCGGGAAAGCAGCTTTTATAATTTCAGTAAATGAAACATTTTTTCTCAACTCACCGCTTACTGTAGATATCATCTGGTGAACCTGCGGAAAAGAATAAATGCCATATAGTTCATCCACTTTCACTGTTCCCTCCTCACAGATTTTTGAAAGGTCATTTCTTACCATGTCAACGACCATAACATTTTCTGAGCGGTCTTTATCACTGTGGAATAGTTGTTCGCTGCTTTGCCTGTCCAGTTCTGCGCTATCTGTCACTCTTTTGGAAGTACCCTTGATCGGCTGCGATAAAACTTCATTTCCTTTTTTCATCAGGAACCGTTCAGGGCTGGCACAGATCAGCCATTTATCATTCAGCCTGTATAAAGCAGAAAACGGGTTGGGAGAAATCTCAGCCAGCTTTTGATATACACGTACCGGATCTATTATTGTTTCCTCTGCATAGAACTCCTGGCAAAAATTGATCTCGTAGCAATCACCTCTCAATATATGCTTCTGCAACTGCCGGATAGTAGAAAGATATTCTTCTTTTTCTATCCTGCTTTGAACAGACAATATTGTTTCACTGATGATCTTTTCATCATTTTTGTCCAAATTAATATCTTCAAATAAATCCGCCGGTTCTTCTGCTTCTATGATCATTTCCTTTTCATTTAGCCGGATCACTATCTCAGGCTCAAAGAAAAAAAGATCCGGGAACCGGATAAGGTCAGAATGCGATGAAACTACTGCTTCCGGATCTGTTTGCAGGTCATAGTTCAAATGGCCGAACAACCAGGTCCTCTTTTCGTCGATGAATCGCTGCAGGTGGTCCAGTGCGTCAGAGTCGTCGGCAATAATTTTTCTCCTGATGCCAGCGGCTACCAAACACTCCTGCAAATGGGGTTCAATATGATATTGATGATTATCAAGAAAACAAAAAGTGCTGAACCGTTTTACCCAGTTCAGCACTTTTTGTTTGGTTTGCCCGAAATCAGTTACGGGAAATGTATTGACAGAAATAGTATTGTTCAATGTATCAGAACAAATAAGTTCAATTAGTAATCATCGTCCTCATCATCGAAATCATCCCCATCATCAAACATATCTTTGAACTCGTCATCGACCTTAAAATCCTCATCATCGTCAGCGGCTTTCTTACCACCACTGCCTGCGCTTTTCTTACCTTTTGATTTGGGTATATCAAATTCATCAAAGTCAGGATCCCAGTTTTCCTCTTCCTCTACTTTATCCCAGTCATCAACTTCATCCGCAGCATCATCGTCATCATCGTCGTCTTCATTTCCTTTCTTTGCAACAGCCGCTTTTCCTCCTTTTTTAGAAGGTTTCGCATCTTCGTCATCATCAAAATCATCATCCTCATCTTCCTCTTCCTTCTTCTTAGGTTTAGGAGATGCTTTTTTTGCTGATTCTTTTTCGGATGAGGCACTGCTCTTTCCGGCCGCCGGCTTCTTTTCTGGTTTTGCCATATTCAGATAGGGTTATTGCTGTAAAATTTCAGCGAAGTTTTTAATTAGCCAAATTTTTAAAAAATTTTTTTTTATCCCTCAGGAGCTAACACAATCTGTAAAAAAAAGCCCTTTTTCTGACTTATATCAATTAAACTACGATGATCTGGTCACGGCCAGGGCCGTTAGAAATATAATTGACCTTTACTCCAAGATATTGATTGATAAAATCAACATACGATTTCATGGTATCCGGCAGTTCACTGAAAGTTTTTGCCCCGCTTGTTGAGGTATTCCAGCCCGGGAAACTTTTGTACAATGCCTCTACCTTCATACGGTCAATACGAAAAGGTATTTCCCTGCTTTCTTTCCCGTTTATCTTGTAGTGGGTACAAACCTCCAACTCCTTAAACGCATCCAGTACATCGGCTTTTGTCATCACAATTTTAGTCACTCCATTTATCATACAGGCAAATTGTAATGCCACCAGGTCGATCCATCCGCAACGCCGGGGGCGTCCGGTAGTGGCGCCAAATTCATTTCCGATCTTCCTTAGCTCCTCCCCTATTTCATTTTCCAGCTCGGTGGGAAAAGGCCCGCTTCCTACACGGGTACAATATGCTTTAGTAACACCTATTACATCCCTGATCTTTTGCGGGGCTACTCCAAGACCACTGCAAACACCTGCAGTGACAGTATTCGAAGAGGTGACAAACGGGAAGGTTCCAAAGTCAATATCCAGCATACTTCCTTGTGCTCCTTCAGCCAACACTCTTTTACCGGCTCTTAATTGTTCATTGATGAAATATTCACCATTTACAATATTCAATTGCTTCAGGAATTCCAGCGCTTCAAAAAATTCTTCTTCCCACGCCGTAATATCTTCTGCAAAAGAATAATTATCAAGCAGTTTCTGATGTTTGAGGCGGAGTTTGATATAGGCTGTTGTAAAATTTTTATCCAGCAGGTCGCCTACGCGTAATCCATTTCTGCCTGTTTTGTCCATATAAGCAGGCGCTATACCTTTCAACGTAGAACCGATCTTCTGGTTGCCTTTGGATAATTCCGCGGCCTTATCTAAAGCCCGGTGTGTTGGTAATATCAGGTGTGTTCTTTCGGCAATAAAGAGGTTTTTCTTCAGATCAACCCCAAAACCAGCCACTGTATCACATTCTCTTTTCAGGGTGACGGGATCCAGCACTACGCCATTCCCGATCAGGTTCAGTTTATTTTTCTGAAAAACGCCGGAAGGTATCTGGTGAAGTACAACCTTTTTATCTTCCACATATAATGTATGTCCTGCGTTAGGCCCTCCCTGGAACCGGGCGACCACGTCATAATCTTTGGCAAAATAATCTACGATCTTTCCTTTTCCCTCATCGCCCCACTGGAGGCCAAGAATTACATCTACCATGATAAGCTCTTGAATAATTGTTTATTGGAACGATCCGCTTTACTACTATCATCGTCCCTTGTGTCACTCACTTCAACTTTCTGTCTGCTTTTCAGCAAGCCAGGCATATTTTAATACTGATAACCTGCTTTTCTGAAAGCGGTGGCAAAAATACTTCTTCAGCACAAAAGCCACCGGATAAATCCGGTGGCTTTGCCTATTTTTTATACACGAAAAAAGGAATTTATCAACGAACCAGTGTAACGGTTCCCTTTTTGGTTATTTTCTGGTTATCCATGGTCACTCCTTCTACCATCCACACATATACCCCGCTAGCCTGTTCCATACCGCCAAACATACCATCCCAGCCCTGATTGAGTGTAGTGGTCGAATAAAGCATCTGGCCCCATCGGTTGAATACCCTGAAATAACTTATTTGTTTAATACCTACCGGGAATGGTATGAACTTATCATTTTTACCATCTCCGTTGGGTGTAAAGGCATTCGGAACATAGATATCCGGCCCCTTGAACACACGGACAGTAATCATACCTTCTCCCGTACAGCCTGCATCAGTAGTGGTGGTAACAATATAATTAACTACAGCACCATCGATCAGGGGGGCTGTTGCTACCGGGTTAGGGATGGATGGGTTATTCAACCCCGCTGCCGGTGACCAGCTATAATAAGTTCCTGCTGAGGTTGCCAGTAATTGTACCTGTGCCCCTGCATATACCACTGTATCCGCCGGGAAGGTCCTCACTTGTATCGGAGGAGTTACATTTACTGTTACATTATCTGTTACAAGAGAAGTGCACCCGTTATTGTCTGTTACACTTAATGTATAGGTGGTTGTTTTATCAGGATATGCCGTTACGCTATATCCCGTCGCACTTGTCAGGAAAGAAGATGGTGTCCAGCTATAGGTAAAAGTCGGATCGCCTACCGGTTGCAAGGTATAAGATTGCCCATAGCATATATCCCCGTTGATACCTGCGTCGGGAACAGGCGCAGGCATTACAGTCACGGTAACATCATCAGTAAGTGTACAGCGGCCCAGTTTTACTACTACGGTATAAAGAGTCGTAGCTTTTGGATTAGCTACCGGGTTACTGATAGTGGAACTGCTAAGATCGTTTACCGGCGTCCATGTAAACCCTGTTGCATTAGTAGTAAGCTGTAATTGCACCCCCTTGCCTTCGCATATCGGAGCAGGGTCAACAGCAGGTGTGAGTGTGAGATTATTTGTTAATCCTACTACCACCCCTGTCAATGGATAGGAACAACCATTGGCATCCTGTATTGTAACATCATATGTTCCCGGCGCAACGTTTAGAATATTGCCCGGCTGAAATGCATTACCGGTAATGGCATATTGATAGGGCGATGTACCGCCGGCAGGGGTCAGGGTGATCGTACCGTCATTACCCCCATCACAAGTAGCATTGCCGGTCACTGAAGCAGCCGTAAGTGCAGCCGGTTCTGTTATAGTCACATTCACCTGTGCCAGGCAGTTATTAGCATCGCGGACATAAACCGTATAAGGCCCAACAGGCACGCTGAATGAATCGGCGGGCTGGAAAGTGGTATTATTCAGCGAATAAGTATAAGGAGCCGTACCGCCTGTCACATTCACTTTTATTTTGCCATTGCTTTGCCCGTTACACACTACATTTTTCAACGTAGTTGTAACTGCCAGTTGCGCTGGCTGCCCAACCGTTATTGTAGCAGTATTACTGCAACTCACAGCATCCCGTATAGAGACGGTATAAGTATTGGCACTGAGACCCGTGAAGGACGTACTGCTTTGCCAGGTGGTCCCGTTCAATGAAAATTCTACAGGCGCCGTTGCATTGGAAGAAGCCACAGCCGATATGCTGCCTGTAGCCGATCCGAAACAGGTTGCATCCAGTTTTGACGGTGTTACCGTTATAGCAGGACCCGGATTGACAGTAGCTGGTATAGCGCTGCTGACACAACCCGCCGCATCTGTTACAACAATGCTGTACGAGTTTGCTGCAAGACCGGTAAATACAGTATTAGCGGTACCGGTTTGCGTAGTCGTTCCATTTAATACAAAAGTATATGGGCCGCCGCCGTTAGAAGGTGTGACCGTTATTTGCCCATTGCTGGCCCCGTTGCAGGTTGTATTAACAATGTTCGTACCTGCCAGCAATGCTGAGCCCTGCGGAACATTAATATTGCTGAATGTACCTGTACATCCAATGGCATCTGTAACCACGATTGAATAAGCCGAACCGGCTGCAAGATTAGTAAAGCTGGTAGTAGTGGTTCCGTTTTGTGTAGTTGTCCCGTTCAGTATGAAGGTATAAGGGCCTGAACCATTAGTAGGTGTTATAGCAATGCTTCCGTTGGTAGCGCCGATACACGAAGTGCTCACAGGATTCACCGTGGCAGTAATACCTGTTCCTGATCCAACTGTAACGGCAGGCAAGGCAGAGCTACACCCATTCACATCAGTTACGATGATAGTATGTGAGCCGGCTGATACACCTGAAAATACCGTATTCGTAGTACCCGTTTGTGTGGTAGTGCCATCCAATACAAACGTATAAGGGCCGTTACCATTATTTGGAGTTACTGTTATGCTGCCATTGTTGACACCCGGGCAGGCCGTTGCAACAGGTGTTATAGTTGCTGTCAACGCCGGTCCGGCTGTTACCGATGCATTTGTAAGGGTGTATTGACAGCCTACCGCATCCGTGATCAGTATGCTGTAGCTGCCAACAGCCAATCCTGTGAATGTAGTACTGGTAGCAGCGCTCTGTGATGTGGCGCCTAAGACAAATGTATAAGGCCCGGTGCTTCCTGTTCCAGGTGTTACCGTGATGCTGCCATTAGCAGCGCCGGAACAACTTGTGGTGGTGGAAGTATAGGTAGCCGTAAAGCCTGTACTGGCATTCACTGTTGCATTATTCAGTGAGTAT
>JAEUVK010000004.1 GCA_016787135.1 Chitinophagaceae bacterium
TGCCTGCTTTTATCATTATTGGTAAACAAAACATCCTGGTTGCCGATAAAGCGGCAATTAGTAAATACGACCCTGTCACCATCCGATTCTACTGCCACGGCCTGTCCGGCAGTAAAGCCTGCGTCATTCTGAAACGTAATATTGCGGGCAGTAAAGTCGTCAGCTTTTATTTTAAAACTCCACGAAGTCCTTGTATTGATTGTATCACCTTTGGGTGAAAGTTTGCCTGTGTGATCATCATAAGTAAGAATGGTATTGAATTTATCCTCGCCGATAAGCGTTACAAAGTCCTTTGAAGAGTCAAGAAAGAGCTTCTCCCTGTAAATACCATTTTTTATATAAATAGTAACCGGCTTTTTATTGTTCAGTGGAACGGTATTCAATGCAGCCTGCACGGTCATATAATTGCCGCTTCCATCCGCTGCGACAACAATTCTTTTTTGTGGAGCTGCAGAAACGGCAAGTACAATCACAATTATGAGAGAAAATATCTTCATTATATTTTACTTCTATTGTAACCACGTCCAGCGCTTTGCCCAATCCAGCAACACATCATTGCGCCACTTCGATACTGTTTTTCCTCCCTGCAGATTTCCATCAAAAAGCTCTTTGTCGCCACGATCAGTAAACCAGTCCGGACCCAGTGTGTAGTCTGTTGCTCTTTTTTTACCGGGCCAACTATTCTCTACCACTAATTTCCCGCTTTGTTCAGCAAATCCGGTAATGGGTGACGTGATCTTATACGTTAATGTTTCAGCTTGCTTTGGACAATACCTGATTGCATAGTCGCCATTACCGAAATAAAAGCCCGCCCATTTCTGCTCGCCGATCTTAGCCTGGACAGTCATAGTAAAACAGGATGAATCAGCCGGGATATTGATGACCGGACCTTTGAAATGAAACTCCACCACTGAACATACTGTTACCGTATCAGCAATTGTAGTACTGCGATTGAAAATGATCCTTGGGCTATGATCAAACTTTTCGAAACTACCTCCCCAGCTTTCTTTGAATGGATCATTGGGGTCACCATCCATCATATATAATAAGGAAGGAGTATCACCCATTTTTATCGCACCTTTATAATAATTCTTATAATCCTTACCCAGATAGCCTGCACTTTTAATGTACCTGTCGTAATAACTTTTGTTGCTTACACTATCAGGTACGCCTTCCGAAAAGAAACCGTAGTACGAACTGTTGCACTCAATAAACCACAGGCCGGGAAAATTTGCAACTATATATGCATAGCTATTAGCGCTCCATTTCTTATTAGGCCCGCCGATCCAATACACTTTGATCCTGGTTTGAATTTCCGGGGCATCATGCAAAGCCTGAGCTACATCATCCAAACCACCCCAGACCAAAACCCAAAGTAGCTGCTTGCTTTTCTTTTTAGCACATTGGATAATCCAGTCTGATCCTTCAGTAGCAGTGGTATAACCAATAAAAGGTGCAGCACCCAATCTTCCCTGCTTGCACACAGCTTTTAATGACGCGGAAGAAGGATAGCCTTTCTGATGCTTCATCAACATGGGAAGATCTTTCGCATACAGGTCTATCATGCGGAGTAATTCTCTTTTACTACCGGTGCCATAGGAAGGAGAAGAAACCAGTCCTTCTGTCTGGAACAGGTGACTGTACATCAAAAAATGGGTGATCGATTGATTATCGTCAGGATCGGTGCCACCAATATCGGTACTGATAAGAATACGTGGCTTAACCGGCACCGGCTGCTGCGCCATCAGTGTAGTAATCCCGAAGAGATGCAGGCAGATCAATATCATTTTTTGGATACTCACCTGTGTTGGGTTATTTAAAAGGTATAGGGGTCACAAAATTCATTTCCTTTAGCCACATCTCCAGCAAGTTCATCCACAGATCTGTTGAACCAGGGTTATCATCCAGTCTTATTCCATGTCCTCCCTGCGGGAATATATGAATACTTGCATTCACTTTGTTTTCTATAAGGGCATTATAAAACAACACACTGTTCTCGACTTTCACGGTACTGTCGTTTTGTGCATGCACCATGAATACAGGCGGCGTAAAAGAAGTCACCTGCAGTTCATTGGAAAACCTTTTAATTACTTCGGCTGTGCTGTCGGGCCCGATAAAATTCTTCTTACTTCCGGGGTGAGCATATTTTCCCATACTGATGACCGGGGAAAGCAATACCATGAAATCGGGGCGATAGGATATCTTATCCAATGAATCATGAATAGATGAGACATCCGGTGAATAAGTTCCCAGTGTACTGGCAACGTGGCCGCCTGCGGATGTGCCCATCACGCCAACTTTATCTGCGTTGATATTCCATTGCGTTGCTTTGACCCTGATCAGCCTGATAGCCCTTTGTGCATCTTGTAGTGGGGCCAACTGTCTTTGCTGCAGATCCTGCTGATGAGGTAAGCGATGGATCAGTACAAATGCATTTATACCAATGGAATTATACCATTTAGCCAGGTTGAACCCATTATACAGGTGAGACAGTCTCTCATAACCACCTCCTGGACAAATCAGCACCGCTGTCCCTTTGTTCTCAGCTTTGGGAACAACAAATGCATACATGCCGGGTTCAGCCACTCTCCATATTCGTTCATTAAATAAACTATCGGTTACAGGCTTCCCGTTGTAATTAGGTTTCTTTCCGGCGGGCCAGAGGGGGATGAACTCCTGTGAGTTCGCACGGGAGATGAAAGTGATAATAAAAAATATCAGGACAAATCTTTTCATTATTATTTCTTGTCTGATGGCCATTCAAAGGGCTTTGTCCGTATCCGGGTGAACCAATCTGTTTCCTGTAGCATTGAAGGGGTACCGGATGCAAAAATATTTTCCAGGGTGTACTCTTTCACTTCTTTATCATTCAATTGTTTTGACCATGCTGCACGGCCTTTTGCACTACCTCCGTCACCTGAGCTTTTATATTCGGCATAGAAGGTTGTTTTTTCATTCTCTGTATTGCCCCAGTTGTTCCAGCCTTCGGGTGCAATCACACTGGGTAGTTCGCAACGAACAAAAACGGTTTTTGCATGAGCCCGCCAGGGTCTTCCGAGATATAACTTCGTCACATTGGAATCAGCAATTATCTTACAATCCAGGAACACATAGCCATATTTTTTACCTGCCGTGGTACTGGCAGCGGTAATGAATGAATTCGATTTGGAGCGTATCGTGCAGTTTTGAAAAACAGCCGTGGCGGGGCCAAAAATATAATCGGTGGTGCCTTCAATATAGCAGTCAATAAAATACTGTCTTGCCATTTCGCCACCTGTATAGATCGTATCCTGGTGGCCGAGGAAACGACAATTCTTAAATACAGCTTTATCCGCATCCACGTATAAAGCCAGTGCCTGTCCTACCGGGCCAGCGGAATTGGCAAAAGTAATATTCTCCGCTACAAAACGGTTGCCGGAGATCTTTACCGTGTAAGACGTGAACGTATTCAGTTTGCCCCTTCCCGAATAATCATTGAAGGTGATGATCGTTTTCTCCACGCTTTCACCAATAAAGGTCACATCTGTGTTATTGGCAGGCAATTCGATCTTTTCATTATACACTCCGTTCTTTATGTAAAGCGTTATCGGCGCCAGAGGAAATACCCGCATCGCATCAATGGCGTCCTGTATATATTTATAATCGCCAGTGCCATCCCTGGCCACGGTAAAAATGTACTTATATTGTTGCGGGTTACCAGTCTGCGCTGCGGCAGTACCGGCCATAACGATACAACTGAACAGAAGAAACTTTATCGTCCTCATCGGCGTTAATTCTTTTAGTAGCCTTACTTCTTTACAACTGGTTTAATCACCCTTGCTGCCAGCTCAGGAACCAGGTTATTTATCTCCTTCAATATTAACTGTGCGATCAGCCGGGCACCCAGTTCATTGAAATGCGTATTATCTTCTTTTCCTTCAGGATAATTGGGATGCTCTCCGGGTTTCAATTGAACAAACAGCAATTTGGAATTTTCAACGCCGAATTGCTGGTACAATGCCTGGCTTTTTATATCAAGGTCGATCAATACTACCTTTTCTGAGGCAGCCACATTCCGTACGATCTGTGAATAGGCATCATGGGTGCCGACAATGTGGCCGGTAGAATCAAATTTTCTTCTTGCCACCGGTGTGATCAGAACAGGAACGGCTTTCTTCGCTCTTGATTCCTGCACATATTTTACAAGATTAGTCCTAAACTCATCTTCTGTTGTATATGTCTTCTTGGTTGGCACTTCATCATTATGCCCAAACTGGATAAAAACATAATCTCCTTCACCAGCTTCGTCGAGTATGGACTTCCACAAACCTTCTTCCATGAACGATCTTGTACTTCGTCCATTTTTTGCCTTATTCACTATCGTGACGGTAGAATCCCAGAAATACACGAAAGGCATCCCCCAGCCTGTTTCCGGAAATGCTTTTGTTTCCTTTATACTGGCAGTAGAATCACCGGCGATAAAGATTTTTATTTTCTTAGTTGGCGGCGTAAATGCTACCGCCGCTATGGTCGCTATTAAAAACAATTTCCTCATTTTAGCAACGAGTTAATATACACTTCAATATTTGTATACACTTTATCCAAAGACATTTTCGATGCGTCCGACGGGTCTGAAGGGTTCAACCCGTTTTTCTTCTCCCATTCATCTGGCATACCATCTTTGTCACTATCGGCAGGAGAAGGCAGCGACTGTAGTGCCGGCCAGGCATTCTCCGTCATTTCAAATGGAGAATGATGCGGGTATCCTCCCTGCACATCGATTATGGTTCCTGTTCCTTTACGTACATTATCAATGATGCGTTCATCTAATGTATCTCTTCTGAAACTGGCTCCTGCATATTTCAATACAGATTCAAAAGCTTCTTCTGCAGATTGTACGTTTATCATTACTGCACTGTGCGGCTTTTCTATAACGGCACTCTTTTTATCTTCTTCCGTTCCACCATTGCTCATATGGATACCCAGCCAGTTATTTTTGGAAACATCTCTGGCTTCATACACATAGTTCCCATTCACATACCATTTGCCAAACGGTATCGCATCCGTTCTGCCCGGGTTCACGATCCGGTAACGAACGCTTTTGCTGGTAGAAGGCCCATACTTGAAATAGTTGTTGATGATATTATAATAACCGCCTTCGCCCGCATAAATATTATTGCCACCCCAGTTGTAAATAACATTGTTCACATAGTCAGCCATTTCCTGGATGCCCTGCCTGTTACCATTAAACCGGGGATTCCGATTATTACAATGCGCAAACAAATTATGATGAGCTGTCAAATGCTTTCCGCCCCATATACCACCATAACCATGATGTTCCCAGTCTTTATCTCCTTCTTCGAAATGATAGGAGTAGTTCAGTGGTTCCGAGATAATATTCCATTGAAAGGTTGTGCTGTCGCCGTTGTACACAGAAAAACATTCATCATTGCTCCAGCTAAAGGTGCAATGGTCAATGATAATATTTTTTTTTCCTCCTCCACCAAAAGCGTCTTCTCCACCACTTCCATCTACCTGCCCACGCTGTCTTTGCCATTTATCGCCCAGGCGAAAACGCAGGTAGCGGACAATGATGTTATCACCTCCGAGACCAACGGATTTATCTGCAATGCAAATACCATCACCGGGAGCAGTCTGGCCAGCTATCGTTGCATTTCCTTTTATAGAAACAGGTCTTTCCAGGTGTATCGTTCCTGATACAGCAAAGACAATGATGCGGGGATGATTGGCTTCAGCCGCTTCACGGAAACTACCCGGCCCTTCATTATTCAGGTTAGATACAATATATACTTTCCCCCCCCGGCCACCGGTTGTGTATTTGCCGAATCCTTCAGCACCCGGAAATGCAACAGGCCGTTCATCTGTCATTATTGATTGCAAAGACCTGTTCTGCGCATGACAAGACAATAATGTTCCCATCATCGCAACTGCTATTATCCATCCTTTTGATTGATCCATATATCAATAAATAAAAAAGAGACGATGCTGTTAAGCATAAGGCTGCTTCTCTTTTCGCTCCGGTAATGAAGCAAGCAGACAAGCAGCCTTACATTAAAAAAATATCCGATCAGTAACCGGGATTCTGTTGCAATTGGCCCTGGTAGCTGGCGATCATCGCCTGGTCAAACGGGAACAATTCACTTTTACCCGGAACAAAAAAGAATGCGAGTCCCTGCCACAAAGGCTTACTACCTGTACCATTATCTATTGCATTTGCTGTTAAATGCTGGGCCCAGTCCACTCTTGTCCAACCGGTAGTCGGTGAAGGTACTTGTGTCGGACGCCAGAATGGTTGAGCATTAGCGGGGGCTCCCACACCGGCATAATACTGAATCTCTTCACCGTTATTTTTCCAATAGATGTATTGAGGCACATTTGTGTAAGGAGCAACACGGTCACGTATTTGCTGGATTTTCGTTCTGGCTTCAGCGAGCTTGGTAGCCAGCAGGTTCCATCTGAGCAAATCATATTTCCGGATGCCTTCATGGCCAAACTCCAGGTAACGTTCATTGACGATTGCGTCAAAGAAACCGGCCTTATCTGCCGGCGTAGTACCGATCAGGCCTGTGTTACCAGAATAAGCTCTCTTCCGAACTTCTTCAAAAGCGGAAATAGCCTGTGCTGTAGGACCATTGTTTATCTCGTTCACGGCTTCCGCATACATCAGCAATACATCAGAAAAACGGATCATACACCAGTTATACCCGACATTTAATACTGTACCGGGCAATAACGGAACTCTCCAGTCACGGCGATACTTCCCTGTATTCAACTCTCCCAGACGTCTCTGGCTCTTGATATTGGTGGCCGATGTAACCTGGTAATGCGTTAGTGTTACATCACGTCTCGTATCCACTGAATCAAAAGCATAGAAATAATTAGGCAACATCACGATACCGCCACCGCCGGCACCGTACCGGGAAGCGTTGCTCAGGTTAGGTCCATCATAGTTGCCCATACGGCTATCACTGTTACTGTTACCGCCACCAGCGCCTACTTCAAAAATGATCTCGCCTTTAGGATCATAAATAAAAGAAGTCACGCTACGCCAGATATTTTCATAGCTGGGATTCAGATCATGCTGCGTCCTGTTATTCATCAACTCTGCGCACTCATCTCTTGCGATGGTATAATATGTCAAATAATCTGCTCTTCTCTCCATGGTCCCGAGTGCTGATCCTACACCTCTTAACGAATATCCACCGCGGAACAAAGCGATCCTTGCCCGTAAAGCCATGGCAGCGCCTTTGGTGATCCTTTCGTTTCTCGATACTTCAAGTCTCCAGGGCAGCAGTGTTTTTGCCAATGCGAGATCGGCCAGTATTTTATCATAAGTTGAATCACGATTTGACCTGGGAATGAACAGGTCAGTTTGCTTATAAGCGGGTATCATCGGTGCAGGCACATCGCCCCAGTTAAGGATCAATTGAAAAAGAAATTGTGCCCTTAATGTCAACACCTCGCCATATAAACGTTTCAGCTCTTTTTTATCTGCATCAGTACCATTGTTATACTGATCCATCTGTGGTATCTGTTCGATGCACAGATTGGCTTTTTCCACGCCACGATATAATTGCCTGATGGGATTGGTCAATTCTGCATTGGTAAGCAATAACTGGTAACGGCCAACTCCTCTTCTTCCGTTATCTATATTACCACTTACGATCCCTTCATCAGAATCATAAGGATAATACATACTGATACGGATACCATACCCGTTATCACCCTGCAGCTCATCATATACGCCAATGACAGCATTGTATGCATTTGACACGTCTGAAAACGCCTGCGCAATGCTGTATTGAGATCTTGGCTCTACCTCCGTATATTTTTTACAGCCCGCCATTGTCGCCAACACTATCAGCAGCACTACTCCGGCTATAGTTTGACAAATTTTATTTTTCATACTACAATCGTTTTAAAATTTAAAAAGTAACATTTAAACCCATTGCCCATGTACGTGATCTCGGATAAGCCGCGAAATCAACGCCCGGTGTCAGCGGATCGCTTCTTCTTGCTGTTACATCCGGATCATACCCGCTATAATTGGTAATGGTAGCCAGGTTATTGATAGAACCAAATACACGGAATGAGGATATTTTTAATTTACTCAGCACTTTTGACGGAATTGTGTAACCCAGGGTAAGGTTATTGATACGCAGGTATGAACCGTCTTCCACGGCCCATGAATGTAACCACCAGCGTTGCACCCTGACTGGTGACCATATCCTGGCGTTGGCATTCAGTTTTGCCAGTTCTACCGGGTCTTTTACGACCTGGCCCTGTGAATTGACATTGGTCCAGCGGTCTTTCATGATGTTCAGCATGTTCAGGTTGGCAAATGCGCCATCGGTCCATTCCAGTTTATTAGCATTGTATATATCATTTCCTACAACAAAGTTTACAAATACACTCACATCAAAGTTCATAAACTTGACCTCGTTGAACCAACCGCCGGTAAAGTCAGGATTGGCATTACCAATAATGGTTCTGTCTCCGTCGGCAGTAATCGTACCATCCCCATTCAGGTCTTTCCATTTCAGCATACCGGGTTGTGGAGTACCATACACACCGTTGGCAGCAATACCGGTTTTCAAGGTGTAGGTTTGTGTAGTGGTATTATAATCAAAGTCTTCGATTTTGTAGAATCCATCGGTGATAAATCCATACATCAACCCAACGGGTGAGCCTACTTTGACAATATAATCATCCACACCATCACTTCCCTGCCAGCCGGAGTTACGTGTCTGTGACTGGATACCTCCCAGACTTTCTACCCTGTTTTTGTTAAAAGATATATTGAAGTTAGATGTCCAGATCAGGTCTTTTTTCTGTACAGGTGTTGTATTTAGCTGAAACTCTACACCCCTGTTGGAGGTAGCACCTATATTCTGGATCTGCGTAGTGTATCCCGTAGTAGGCGGAATAGCTACGGCTAATAAGAGATCGTTTGCTTTATTCTTATACACATCCACTGTCAACTGCACTCTGTTCTTGAACATAGAAAGATCAAGACCGATATTCTGGCTCACATTTTTTTCCCAGCGCAGGTCTGGATTTGCCAATGCTGTTGGTAAAAAACCAGGCAAGATGGAATGATTAAGTGCATATTGGCCGGTTACCCCATATAACTGGAGGTATAACAAATTCGGGATCCTGTCATTACCGGCAGAACCATAACCATATCTAATTTTACCATCATTCAACCAGGATGCATTATCCATGAATTTTTCTTTGGAAAACCTCCATGCCACAGAGCCTGAAGGGAACACCAATGTACCATTGGAAGAACTGAACTTGGAAGAACGGTCTGCCCTGAGGTTGAAATTGGCGAGGTATTTATCATCGTAAGCATAACTTACCCGGCCAAACAAAGAGAACAATCTTGCTTTTGGTTCTTCAAAAGAAGTAGGCAAAGGTTGCGCTGATCCACTCGGCGCTGAACCAAGACCCATATTGGCCAATGCCTTCTCAGGGCTGATTTCAGCCGGGAAATAGCGGGTCTCAAACGCATTTTGTTTTGATCTGGCATCCACTACTTCTTGGCCTGCCAGAACTGTTATATCATGGTGTTGTTTAAAATTAGTAAGCGTGTATTGCAGCGTATTGGAGTTTTGCATCCTGCTATTGTTTTGTTGACCGATAGAAGCTACCGGCAATGAGGCGAAGTTGCGTGCGGTAGAAGTAATCTTACTATAGAACAGATCAGACCTGATATTAGCATTATCAAAACCAACAGTAGAACGGAAGACCAGGTTTTTCAAGACATTAATGCTGACATAACCTGTCAGGTAAGTTGCCTTGGTGTATTGCCTTCTGTATTCAGCCCTGGTCAGCAGTACCGGGTTGGTAGCACCGGCAGAGGCCAGGTAATAGGCTTCATCAAAATCATCAATACCATAGCCGGGTTTTGGTAATTCAAATGGTCTGTAATTGATCGTATGACGAAGGCGGTTGGTTGTCCTGGTTCCGCTGTTCGTTGTTCCTATACCCATAATGGTCTGATCAAGATAGCGGGCGGTCATACCCACCTTTACTTTATCAGAAACTTTGTGATCCAGTTTAAAATTGGCAATGTTCCTTTTAAAACCTGATTCGATCTGTATCCCTTCTTCACGGTTCGCAGTAAGGCTCAGGTTGAAACTGGTTGCCTGATTGCCCCCATTCACTGATACATTATGGTTCTGGTATTTTGCCTGCCTGCCAAATACTTCATCCTGCCAGTTGATCATCGGCACATTTTTGTAATTGGCCAGCGTATCCCAGGTAGTACCATAGGTCTGTGCAAAGCTGCTGCTATCGGTTGAACTGCCACGACTTCTTTCATATTGCCAGATAACAAAATCATATGGATTCATTACATCCATGGTCTTGGGCAGTTTGCGTGTACCAAGCTGGCCACTATAGGCGACCTGTGTTTTCCCGGGCTTACCGGCCTTGGTAGTAATAATGACCACTCCATTGGCAGCCCTGGCGCCATATATAGCAGTGGTAGATGCGTCTTTCAATACATCTATGGTAGCAATATCCTGCGGAGCAATAACAGATAGTGCATTTTCCACCTGTACACCATCTACAATATAAAGTGGCGCATTATCCTGTGTAATAGATCCGCCGCCACGTACACGAACAATAATATCGGCACCGGGAGCACCTTCCGTTACGTTCAGTTGAACACCGGCCAATCTTCCCTGCAATGCTTCAGCAGTAGAAGAAAGCGGAACATCTTTCAATTGTTTGGCAGGCAGGGAAGATACAGAACCGGTAAGGTCCTTTCTTTTAATAGTAGAGTAGCCGATCACCACCACATCTTCTTCTGTTTTGATCTGGGGTGTCAGTTGTACAGATACAGACGATTTGTCGCTGATCGAAACCTCGGAAGGCACAAAGCCGACATTACTGATCACCAATGCAGATGCATTGCCAGGAACAGAGATCGTAAACTGACCCTGGTCGTTTGTAACAGCAGAAGTTTTTGTTCCTTTCACTGTAACTGTTGCACCCGCCAAAGGCTGGTTCCCCTCTGAAGAAGTGACCGTACCGGTAATCGTCCGGTTCTGAGCATAAAGCTGATGAAAAGAAAGACAGGCAAGCAGTATAAGGATACCGGTTCCTGCTTTTTTAATGATTTTTGTCATAACGCAGTTTTTAAATAGAGCATTTCAAAGCCTGAAAAAGATCGCAGACATTTCATCTTGCGAACAGTTATTACATCGTTTCCAAAAAGGTTGGCCCACCCGCTGTATAACAAGTGAAACCAGTAATGATAAAAAAATGAAAATGCAGGTAATAAATGGAAGGAAACAGAAAGAAGATACCTTTTTTGACATCCGGCAGTGACTCATTTTCCATAACAGTATAGCTAAGCATTCCTTTCATTCGGCAAGCATTTTCTTAAGCAATCCGGCTTTCAGTAACAGAATTTGCAGCGCATTATTTGCTAAAAGCCACAACAAGTCTAAGCAGAACTTAGCTGGTACTGAAGGTTTTAGAATGATTTATTTACGCAATCGTTCCCGGCAACGTTATCATTTTTAATGTGTTATCAATACCGGCCCGTCATGATGAACAAATCATGATCTATTAATAAATCAACAGGCAAGACAACAAAAGATCCGGTTACATGAAACATACCTGCAGTTCTGTTATCTGTTTAAGGCTATCACCAAAGTCGTATCTTTATCCTGCTTGCGTTATTAAACAATTTTTTGAGATTGCCTGATGAAATTTGAAGCTGTCACCATAAAAGACATAGCTAAGGCTCTGGGCCTGTCCACTTCTACTGTGTCAAGGGCATTAAGAGACAGTTATGAAATCAGTCCCGAAACCAAAAAACTGGTATTGGAATATGCCGAGAAGATCAATTATCATCCCAATCCCATTGCACTAAGCCTTCGTGAAAGAAGAAGCCGTTCCATCGGCGTTATCGTTGCAGAGATCGCCAACAGTTTTTTCTCACAGGCTATTGATGGTATAGAATCTATCGCTTACAAGAACGGTTATAATGTCATCATCTCCCAAAGCCGGGAATCATTTGAAAGAGAACAGATCAACCTGAATTATCTTACTTCCCGCTCCATTGATGGACTGATCATTTCCGTTGCCTCCGAAACAAAGGACTTCAGCAATTTCAAAGATCTCTACGACAAGGGTATGCCGATCGTTTTCTTTGATCGTATCGTGGCTGGGATCAATACACATAAAGTGATCGTGGATAATTATCAAGGCGCTTATGATGCCACCCGCCATCTCCTGGAAAAAGGATTCAAACAGATCGCAGCCATTGCCAATAATGAGGTGCTTTCTATCTCCAAAGAGAGAATTGCCGGATACAAAGCCGCCCTGGCAGATCATGGTATAAAGGAGAATGATACCTTAATAAGATACTGTGCACATGGCGGATTGATATTACCCGAGGTGGAAGAAGCAGTTAGCGGCCTGCTGAACATGCCTGTAAGACCGGATGCGATCCTCGCCTTAACGGATAAGATCACTACCGGTTGTCTTTATATATTAAAATCTAAGAAACTGACAGTACCAGATGATATAGGGCTTATTGGTTTTTCCAACTCTGACCTGACGGAGCTGATCGGCCCCCCGTTATCCATTATCAAACAGCCCGCATTCGAAATGGGTGAAATTGCTACTGGTCTGTTGTTACAGCTTATTGAAAGCAAAAGACCTGTTACCGAATTTGAGACAAAGATGCTCGCCCCGCAACTGGTACTCCGCGAATCATCGGTAAATACGAAAAGCAAACACGTTAAGATTAGCTGACGTTGCTCATACCTGAGCAATAACGAAGAAATAAAAGGGTTGACCGCCATCATCCGGCAACAATGACCTTATTGGTAATTCACCATTTTCCTTGAAGATGTTCCGTCCTGATAGAGTTCGATCACAGCATAAGCAGGAGCGAACTCCTGGAATGAACCCTTCCACCAATTACCGGATACGGCGCCATTACAATAGTATTTTATTCCCAGGTAATCCAGTTCGTCCTGCAGGTGTATATGCCCGCTAAGGCAAACTCTGATATTCGGGTATTTCATGAATAAGGCTTTTAAAGCAATAAAGTCCGTGTGCATCAGGTTGCGTTGGATCTTCAGGTCTCCGTTTGTCTCGGTTTTATTAAAGAACAAACCGGCGCAGATAGACAGGATGGGGATATGAGACACAAAGCAAATAAACTTGTCTTTCGTTTGTTCCAGTTCCTGTTTCACCCAGGCGAGTTGTTCAGGGTCCAGGTAAGCAATATATCCGCCTGCCGGGTTAAGCTGTGTACTGTCCAATACAATGAAATGCCATTTACCTTTTGTAAAACTGTAATAACGTTCTGGCAATTGCAGTGATTCCACCGCCCACTGTTTGCCGTATAGTTTATCGGCTTCGGGTTTGTCATTCTTAATGAACCAGCCCCACACATCATGATTACCGATGCAATGATAAACGGGCAAACTGTTTTCCTTTTTTAAAATGGAATGAAAAAGGTCCCATTGTGTTTGTGTTTTTTGCTTATCCGCCTCCAGGCTATCCATGATGGAATCGCCGCCATTGATAATAAAATCCACCCTGGCTCTTAATGATTGTGCATGATGAAAGGCTTTGGCCATTCCTGCTTCTGCAGTTATATCAGGTTTGACATGAATATCCGTGAGATAAGCAAGCCGTATCTTACCTGGCTTATTATTCTCTTCAGCAAAACTGACAGATGGAAAAAGGCTGCTGCCAATAACGGCGGCCGTATTCTGCAGAAAGGTTTTCCTTTTCATACACTTTTTTATTATGAAAAAGTACAACAAAATATTTTCTATGTGACAATCCTTCCGGTAAGTGTATCTTCTTTTTCTGCCAGGCGGGTCAATAAGGTCAGCTGATTCCTTGCCCGCATTAAATTATGCCCGGGGTATTTTTCACCATAGTATATGTCATCACTCAAATAATCGGTAAGAAAACGCAAGGCCTGCATATAGATCATGAATCTTCCGGCATAAAAAAAATAGTCCTTCTCCGCCTTGCTCAACTCTTCTTTCATTTCTTCCATATAGCCCTGCACTACAGCCTTGTAAAAATCTCCCCTTACTGCAATCTTATCCATATCCCTTTCTTCTTCACTTACGGGGGACAGGTAAGTACGCATCATATCTCCCACATCGCTGATAAAAAAACCCGGCATGGCAGTATCAAGGTCTATTACACAAAGTCCTTTTGCATTTTCATCAAATAACACATTACTGACCTTCGTATCATGATGGGTGACCCTTAAGCGAAACGCCTGATCAGTTTTGATCTTTTCGTACACCGAAACAATTTCAGCATTTGCTATAAGTGCTTTGATAACCTCCTTCGATTCAAGGATCCGTTCTTTATTCCCGTTCTTCAGTACGTCACTAAATTGCCGGTGGCGCAACGCCAGGTCATGGAAACCCGGAACAGTAGTTTTAAATTTTTCGATAGCGATGCCAGATAATGATCGTGTAAATCTTCCGAACTGAACAGCAGCTTCATGAGCCTGTTCCGGTTTTTGTACCACATCAATCGTATGCGATCCCCTGATAAAGGGGAATAAGCGAAAAAAACCTTCTCCTTCTTTTAACACCATATCATCCCCATCGGCCGATCTGATGGGCGTCACAAAAAGATATTCCGGGTGGTGTTCACTTAAATAGTCTGCCATCAGGCGGATATTGTTGGCTATGTCCTGCGGGTCTTTGAAAACAGCATTGTTGATCCGTTGAAGGATATACACTTTATCAGCAGCAGTGATCTTCCATGTATTATTGATCAGTCCTGTGCCAAATGGCTCTGCGTTGAACTCACTTTCCCTGAAACCGTAATCAGTCAGTACAGATAACATCATTGAACAAAGCTGTTTAATAATCATCATTCAATGCAAACGCCGGTTTCCGGTACATCCACTGCCCACCGGTAAAATCGGGAAATTCTACTGTTTCATTACCTAATCCAATAGATTGTTCACTCAACGGCGTAATGGCACTCCATGAGGCCGCGTCATATACATCCATAGGCGTTGGCAGCTTGCGCTTCACTGATTCAATGAAAGAATGGATCACGTAAAAATCCATACCCCCATGCCCTGAGCCCTGCGCCTCCTTGCTCCATCTTATCCATAACGGATGATCATATTTATCTAACCACACTTTTGCTTCATCCCATTGATGCGGTTTTGCAGACTTTTCCTGTATGTAAATACCTTTATTCACATCCATCCACAAACCTTCCGTTCCCTGCACACGAAAACCAAGAGAATAGGGCCGCGGCAGGTTGGTATCATGCTGCAGCAAAATTGTCTCTCCATTAGCACAATTGATATGCGTGGTCACCACATCACCTAATTTAAAATTTACCTTAGCATTGGGATGACTTTCTCCGCCCTGCTTTATTATATGATCATGCAGCCCTCTTGCCTTAGAGGAAAAAGAGTTCAGCGTAAGGAAACGGTTGCCCCGGTTGATATTGATGTAATGGGCAATAGGCCCGATACCATGTGTAGGGTAAAGATCGCCATTACGATGTACTGAATGTTCCGTTCTCCATCTCGCTTCAGAAAAACCTTTTTCACCGAACTCCACACCATGACCATATGGATTGACGCCATCATTGAATTTCACTTCGCGAAGATCATGCTGATAGCCTCCCTGCAGATGAATCAACTCTCCAAACAATCCCTGTCTTACCATATTCAATACGGCCATTACATCACGACGGTAACAAACATTCTCCAGCATCATGACGTGTCCGTTGTATTTCTCTGCGGCCTTTACCACATCCCAGTGATCCTGCAGTGTGATACCAAGAATCACTTCAGAGCCTGCATATTTAATACCCATCTCAAGGCAGCCAATGATCATCGGCTTATGCCATTCCCACGGTGTAGCAATGATCACTGCATCCAGTCTTTCTCTTTCCAGCATTTTTCTCCACGTATCGCTATTCCCTGTATATACCTGTGGCATCTTCTTTCCGCTTTTGGCGATGAGGTCTTTCGACATAGTAAGCATCCGGTTGTCAACATCACATATTGCCACAACTTCCGTATCATCTCTTCTCAGTAAAAGGTCAAGGTGATTTTGGCCACGAAGACCGGTTCCTATAATGGCAATCCTTACTTTACTTTCCGCCGTTCCGGCAAACACACTGCCAGAAGGCAACAGGGAAAAAGAAGCGGCAGCAAGGCTGGTATTCAGGATAAACTCTTTTCTTTTCATACTTGTTTTATTTGCAGTAAAACTTCAAAATGAAGATAGCATAAAATAAAATCAGGCATTCACGTTTACCCGGTTCTGCAAGTAAATATATAAGATGTAGGATCAGGAAACTCTACTTACTGTAACAGGCCCCTAAGTCATTGCCGGATGAATTGATCTCCGACCGGTACAAAGAAAGAGACCATTTATTTCCTGTGATCATATCTGCCACATAAAGGTCATAAGCCCCTTTACCCCCGGAACGTGTGCTGGAAAGAATAACATATCTGTTGTCCACCGGGAATGCATCTGAGTAGTTCTGGTCAGCCTCATTGAAGGATAGGCGCTGAAAAGCTCTTCCGTTCAAAAAACCCAGGTACACCTGGTCATTATGATTGGTGGGACTATACCAGCGTGTGAAAAGAAAACTGGTATCATCTCTTGTAATGGGATAATATTCCTCTACTCCTGTAATAGCTGAAAGTGTTTGTATGGAGTTAGTCGTTAAAGAAACACTATAAATATCTGCAGTTGACCCGGCCACTTCATTGCCGGAATACAAAAGCATATCCCCACTTTTTGTATAATAAGGCATGGAAGCTTCCGTATGAGTAACTGTTACCGTCCGGGTGATATTTCCTAGAGTATCCATTTCTTTCATCCGTCCGTTCTGTTTAAAAACAATTCTGTTCCCGTCAATTGAATACTTGGGGTCCTCATCCCGTGTTGCACCAAAAGAAGCTGTAAGATTTTGCGGAGACGACGCAGCGCCAATACGCCACCGGAATATATCCCAGCCTGAACTTGTCGTCATTCCCATAAAGACAATTGATTTACCATCCGGGGCAAAGTGTGCATTCATGGGATTGATAATATTCCAGCCATTACTGAGCAGTACAAGGGAGTTCGATGCAAAATCATACAGGTATAATTTCGAATCGTTGCAGGTATAGCAGCTATAGGAATGAAAAACCAACCTGCCCCGAAGGGCAGGTTGACTGCTTGCTGTACTATCTGATGCCTGGGATCTGCCATTGGAAGATCTTGCACACCCGGAGCCCATCAGCAGGCTCCCTAAAAAGAATGTCAAAACATTCTGTATGAAACCGGCTTTCATATGTCTTATTAGTACCCGGGGTTCTGGGTCAGGCTGGGATTAGCATCAATTTCCACTTGTGGAATCGGCATTATCCAGCGCTGTTGCGTACACCGGGAATAATCCATGCGGACGGCAGGACCTTGTACACCGCCTCCGCATGTATAGGTATATTCATTCAATGCCTGCATTACAGTAGTAGCCACTCCATTTCTCACGAGGTCATCCCATCGCTGTGCTTCAAATGCAAGCTCAAGCCTTCTTTCCAGTAAGATGGCTGTTTTCATCTGTGGCTGTGATGTACCCGTAAGAGGTCCAAGGCCTACGCGGCTCCTGACCTGGTTCACGGTTGTGGCAGCTGCAGCAAAATTGCCCGTTTCGTTCTGGGCTTCCGCTTTTAGTAAAATGATATCAGCAAGTCTCAGCAGGTAAAAATTATCACCGCTTGCCCAGCCGGCAGGGTGTTTTTGTTTGTTATTGAACGGGATTCCGGTTAAAGGGTCCTGGCAGGGATTCCAGTTTTCATCAGCCCAGCTAATAGGGTCGCCATTTGCATCAGTGGTCATAAAAAGAATGTTCGCATTCTTTCTTACAGCATCCCCGGCCGTGTTATAAGCGGCAACGAGATCTTTTGAAGGCACACAATATTTTTGCCAGCCATCTTCCGGCGCCAGGTAAAGTTGTACACCCCAGCAGGAAGCATCCCAGTTACCTTCAGTATAGGGGATCTCAAGAATTGATTCTGAATTGTAATCATGGTTGCCGTCAAATACATCAGCATAGTTTGTCATCAATGAATAACCGGCAGGGCTGCTGATAACCGCATTACAATACTGGAGTACTTTATTATAATCCCTGTCGCTTCTTTGTGCCCACACTTTTGCCAGCATAGCATTGACTGCGCCCTTGGTAGCCCTTACTTTGTTTACAGAAGCAACATTGGCTGTTGAAGAACCCGCAGGCCCGTTAAAATTATCAGGCAGATTTGAAAGGGCAGTTTCAAGATCCGATACGATCTGATCATACACTTCTTTTTCGGATGATCTTGCCTTTCGTGTTTTGCCGGGGTCTGCTGTATTGGATTCCAGTTCCAGCGGTATGCCCCCATACAGTTTTACCAGTTGGTAATAATGAAAAGCCCGAAGAAAACTTGCTTCCCCTATGATCTGTTTACGTCTTTCTTCTGTAAGGGCAGCATCGGTAACTTCAGATACTTTCTTCAACAACACATTACAGCGGGCGATGCCGTTGTACAATGCTCTCCAATGAGCATAACTGTGTGTGTTGCTCGCAGGCAGAATGAAGCGGTCATAATCATAAAACGTCTCCTCATTGTTGCCACCGGGATAAGCATTATCAGACCGCACATCACTCAGCATTACATTTTCCCACTGGTAATAGTCGGTAGCATAAAAAACATTGTAACAACCGCTGAGGGCATTTTCCACATCCCTGGCTGTATTATAAGCATTACCGGTGGTAAGAGCCGTTTCGGGTTTATCGTCTAAAAATTTTTTACACGAAACGAATGGCAGCAGTACCAGCAGCGCTATCATCGATTGAAACGAATACTTTTTCATATTTGCCATTTTAATAGATTAGAATGAAATGTTTACACCAAGAATGAAATCCCTCGACTGAGGATAGGTGCCCCAGTCTACACCGGGTGCGGCATTCTGGTTAGTGGTTGAATTGCTTTTACCGCTAAAAGCGCTTAGTTCCGGGTCGAAGCCATTATACTTCGTGAATGTGAACAGGTTCTCTGCCGTGAAATAAACAAAGCAGCGGCTCATCCTGGCTTTATTGATCAGCTTTTCCGGCAACCTGTATCCAAGTGTAAGCGCTTTCAGGCGCAGGTAAGAACCATTTTCAATATACCTTGTGGAAGGAAGTGAATTATCCCAGTTGTTCGGAGTTACTTTAGGCATATCCGTTTTATCGCCCGGGTTCTTCCACCTGTTCAGCACAGAAGAAGACTGGTTCATTACCAAAGCCATTGATTCTGTCAATACCCTTGTCGCATTCATCACTTTATTGCCGCTCACACCCTGGAAGAAGATATCCAGTGAAAAATTATTCCAGGAAAGTGAATTGCTGAAACCATAAGTGAATTTAGGATTGGCATAGCCAATGATACCTACACTGTCTTCAGAACTACCCGCTTTTTTAAGAAAAATAATATTGCCTGTTGCCGGGTCAACTCCCTGTGAAACTTTTCCATAGAATGATCCCAGGGGTTCTCCTTCTTTTACGATCGCTGTATTGTAATCAGAACCAGCAGGGTTAATAGCACCCACCACCAGCTGTGTACCGACAATATCAAGCACTTTATTTTTGTTAAACGAGATATTGAAATCGCTGCTCCATTTAAAAGAAGGCCGAACTATATTTTTTGAAGTAAAAGAAAACTCAAATCCTTTGTTCTGAAGACTGCCAGCATTTTGCCATGCACTGGAGTAGCCTGTACTAGTTGGAATAGGCACAGCCAACAGCATATCAGTTGTTTTCTTATGATAATAATCAGCGGTGATCAATAAACGGTTTTGAAAAAGACCGAGATCAATACCAATGTCCACCTGGTTTGTTTTTTCCCAGGTCAGGTCAACATTCTCAAGCGATCTTGGTACATACGCCGTTTGAACCGCATTATTGATCAGGTATTTCGGGCTGGCCGTATCCACGATTCCGAACCTGGCATTCGCAGGCACCGCGTCGTTACCTACAATGCCCCAGCCGGCACGAAGCTTCAGCTCAGAAATGAAATTATCATTACTGCCAAAGAAGCTTTCTTCTGATATTCTCCATCCTGCAGAGAAAGATGGGAAACTTCCCCATTTGTTATCCGGTGCAAATCTTCCGGAACCGTCCTGCCTGAAATTGGTAGTGAGATAATATTTGTCTTTGTAATTATAATTAAGCCTCGCAATAAAGGCTACAGAAGATATCCTTGATTTATCCTTGACCGGTGTTGATTTGACCGAACCGCCATCAACGGAATTATCGCCTCCTTTGGCATTCCGGAAATCTACTGAGCTTCGATATAAGTTATCCGTTGTCTGCCTGGAAACAATAAATCCTCCAAGGGCAGCTATGTTATGTTCTTTGATCTTTGTAGAATAATTGATCGTGTTTTCTGATATCCAGCTGCTGAGGTCGTAGTTGTTTTCTGTTGCAAGACCATGCATCGTCCTCCCGTACCTTGTTTGTACTGTATCCTGGAAAGAAGTGAAGTCACCTTTTGATTTTTCAAATCCGAAAAGCGTTTTCAGCTTCAATCCTTTTTTTACTTCAGCTTCTGCATATATATTTCCGCTGTAGCGGTTATTCTTAAAAATGTGATCCGGCTGATAAACAGTGGAAACAGGGTTTTCAAGGTCATTGATGAAAGGGCTTCTTGCATACATACCCGGTTCATCCAGATCCCTGATACCGATAATAGGTGCTGTGGTCAGCAGCCTTGCTATGACACCATTCCTGTAATTCTCCGGCACATCCCTGTCTTTCCAGTTACTGTAAGAAAGGCTGACGCCCATTTTCAGAAACTTTGTTACCTGCTGATCCACATTGGCCTTCAGCGTTGCTCTTTTTAAATTATTGTTCAGTATTATTCCATTCTGGTTGACCCATGCGCCGGATAAATAATAAGTAGTAGATTTTGTACCTCCGGTAGCTGATAACTGGTAATTCTGTGTCAACGCATTTCTGAAGGTCTCACCCTGCCAGTCAGTATTTGCATTATACTTATTCCAGTCTGTGGTCGCTCCCATTTCTGTAGCCAGATCTTTGAACTGGCTGCTGTTAAGCACATCCATTTTCTTCCATGCCTTTGACATCGTAAGAGAAGTATTGAACCCCAATTTGAGCTTCTGAACCTTCCCTCTTTTAGTAGTAACAAGCACAACCCCATTGGCGCCCCTGTTACCGTAGATAGCAGCAGAAGATGCATCTTTCAGTATAGTAATATTCTCAATATCCGCAGGGTTGATCTCATTGATACCTTCCATCGGAACACCATCTACTATATACAGCGGGTTGCTGCCGGCTGTAATCGATGATGTTCCTCTTATGCGGATAGAAAACCCGGCCTGCGGCTGCCCGGATGAGCGGATTACCTGCACACCTGCTGCTTTACCCTCTATAGCATACCCGAACTGGGTAGCGGGTCTGTTCTCCAGATCCTTTGACGAAAGAGAAGATACTGATCCTGTAAGGTCTTTCTTCCTCTGCGTACCGTAACCCACTACCACTACCTGGTCCATCTGTCTTTCTTCCTGCTTCAGCGTAATATTGATTGATGATTGACCGGCAACAGCTATTTCCTGTGTTTCAAAACCCACATAAGAAAACAGCAATACAGCATTGTCGGGAACATCAATAGAAAAAAAGCCTTTTTCGTCTGTAGTAGTTCCATAATTTGACCCTTTGATACGTACACTGACACCTGCTAAAGGTTCCCCATTCGTTCCGGCAACCCGGCCACTTACTTTTTTTGCTTCAGGAGCTGATTCGGAACCGGCCGACATGATAACGACCAACTGATTATTGATGATCCGGTAACTTAACCCCGACCCTGTCAATACATCATTCAATACCGTAATGACGGGGGTGTTCTTTACGTCCACATCTACCTTTTTTTGCAGTTCCGGCAGATCATAATTGTAGAGGAATCGGTAAGTACTTTGCTTTTCAATAGCTCTGAATACTTTGGGGATCTCGGCCTTCTTCATCTGTAACGTTACATTCTGGGCCCTCCCGTCCCCGGCCATCACCTGCAATGCAGTAAGCATGATCATTGCGATCGTCAACTTCATAAGCAGTAACATTTTAAGAAAAGAACGGTGTGGCATAAGCAGTTGCTTCCCACGAGGTACTCTTTTTTTCATACCTTTAGTTTTGGGTTATTGAATATGAAATTCCGGCGATCTCACATCACAAGGAATTTCTGTTTTAGCCTTATCGGGGAATGTTGCCGCATTTCCCGATTCTTTTATATCAACTATTGCTGATCTTATTTTTTACTGATCACTACCTCATCCCCGTTGATCGAATATTTGAATGAAGCCGTCAACTGCAATGCATGTAACGCCTCATCTACATTCTCATTTTCAAACACACCCCTGAAACGGTAGTTCATCACCTTATCATTTTCAAAAACGATCCTGATATTGAACCAGCGCTCCATTTTACGGGCCAGTTCGCTAAACGTATCTCCTTCGAATAAAAGCTTGCCATACACCCACGAGGTCTCTATCCTGTTACTGTCAGTGATGTTTTTCGGTATAGCAGTAATAGAAATACTTTGCGGTTTACGCAGATCGGCCACACCTGGGGAAACCAGTTGCTTTTCCTTATCGGCGCCGGTTCCGGATATCTTATCCTGTATCTTGTTATAGACCAGTTTTTCATTAGGTCTGAGCATTATCCTGGAAGACCGGGGTTCATTGTTCTTTTCGACCTCGATCAATCCCCTCACCAGTGTTGCTTCAATGGTGGGTTCCTGCGAGTAGGATTTTACATTGAATGCTGTACCCAGTACACGGATATTGATAGCTGACGTATGAACAATAAATGGACGTCCCGGGTCTTTTACCACATCAAAAAAAGCTTCTCCGTCAAGTGTTACCTCCCGTATAGTATCACTGTTAAATGCACTCGTATAAACCAACCGGCTGTCTGAATTCAGCCATACCTGTGTGCCATCCGGTAACAATACTTTTGATTTTGTTCCGCGGTGAGCTATGATCTCATTATCCCGGACGAGGCCATCAGCAGCGGGCTTACTACTGCCTCCAAAGAATTTCCATGCGCTTAAAAGAAGAATTACTGTTGCAGAAGCAGCTACCAGCGTTCTTTTCCAGAATTTTTTTCCGCTGATCGAAATGATGCTTGCAGGAAGCTGTGTTTCGGGATCGTTGGCAGCAGCATGGTTTATGATCTGCCTGAAATGGGCATCCTGTGCATCAGAGGTATCTGTGTCATCTGTATTCTTTGCCTCCCACCAATTACTGACGATCTCCTGGAAATATTGCTCTTCAGGATGGTTCTGGAGATATTCTTCCAATTCCTTCAATTCTTCTTCTGTCGCTTCTCCGGCCAGTTTTCGTGCAAAAAGTTCTGTAATTCGGGTGCTTGTCATAATACGTGCCTTGATGATAAGACACCGTAATAAAAACATCACCCTAAAGGAATAGCTATTTTTTTTGAGGGGCTTTCCGGGGGGACATATCAAGGTGCCCCTTCACCATTTCCCTGATCCGGCCTACGGCAATGACCATTTGCGCATCCACCGTTTTAACTGAAAGGTTCAGCACTTCAGCTACTTCTTTGTAGCTAAGGCCGTCTTCTCTTACCAGTTTAAAGATCATTTTGCAGCGTGGAGGTAAAGTATCAACAGATTCGCGGATCCTCTGAAGTATCTCAGTAGTGATCATCAGCCGTTCAGGATTATGATCATCTTTAAGTTGTATACTGATATCATCAAAAGGCTCATAGATATGCAGATGGGCTCTCCGGGAAAGGTAATTGAGAGATGAATTCTTCACCGCCTGATAGAGATACACTTTGAGATTCTGTATCGCTGTAATATTACTTCTGTTGTTCCATAGCCTGATGAAAACCTCGTCCACGACATCCGTGGCTGCTTCTTTTGATTTTACAAGTGAAAATGCAAATTGAGAAAGGCAGGTGAAGTACAGGTCGAATATTTCCCGGAAAGCTCCTTCGTCACCCTGTGAAACAAAGCCTTGCAGTCGCCACAATTTCTTTCCTTTTTCGCCACCGGTGAAACTCATATAGCAATCGTTAGTGGCTAAATGTAGGAAAATATTACAATCTAAAAGCTGACTTTGATTTTACAGGGTAATTTATTTCTTTGTTTGCCTTAAAACCCTGTCCCTTTCAAAAAGCAGTTCAGGTTCATTGGTAGTAATAAAATCAAATTGCTGCGAAAGGAACCAATCCATATCAGCAGCTTCATTGACCGTCCATACATTCAGGGCAATCTTATTCTTCCTGGCGCTTTCGATCCATTCCGGATGTTTACGAAAAACCGAATGATGATAATCAGCCCCGGTGATACCATCAGCCTTTAGTTCATCAGGCGACTTATCGCCTTCCAGGTATTGTGTAGAAGCATTGGCATCCAGTTCATGGATCTTCAGCAGGATATCATAATCAAAACTGATATAAACGGTCATATGCTGTGCATTCAGTTCATGCACCAGTTTGACCACTTTTTCTGCTATGACTTTTCCTCTTTCTTTACTGATATCAGATGGCTTTATTTCCAAAACCAGTCTTGTTTGTGTATTGCTTTGCAAACCGGCCACTAGGTATTCCCGCAACGAAGGGAGCTTTTCGCCATTGGAAAGTTTGTATTCAGTCAATTGGGCATAACTGGTCTTTTCTATTATCAGTTTGTTATAGGTCGGGTCGTGATTGACAATTAAGGAATCGTCTGCCGTCATCCGCACATCAAATTCAGAACCCGTACATCTCAATGCGATTGCCTCTTTCAGGGAAGCAATGGAATTCTCTGGTAAATGATTTTTTTTCCAGGCGCCGCGATGGGCTACCACGATATTATCGGCAAAGCTGCTCTTTCCCGTCTGGATCTTATTCTGCATACTGCAACCGGCAAAAAACAAAATGGTGATAAAAGAATATTTCCACTTCATAATTAATACAAGTTTTAAAAAAATCCAAACTGGTCCCGGTTTGACCGGAGAAAGGCAAAGTAAAGGAAGTGTGTTGAAATAAAGGGCGGTTTGCCGGATAGGTTACTTTACCGGTTTCTTTTCTTCCATCGTTTCGTTAAAGGCTTTTAGAAATGCATTGATGAAATCCTTATTAGCAGCAGGCGAATCAAGCGCTTTCAGTATCGCCTGCTTCTGTTCCGGCCGGATAGAAGCAAAGACATTCCAGAATAAACCGGCTAACTGATCATAGGCTTTACCGATCTTTTTTTTCGCCTTTTTGTTGATCCGTTTGTTCACCCGCTTACTGGGATTCTCCTGCAACAGGTTGCGGATATACGGTTTCAACAGGTCCAGCATCCCGGTCAATTCAGTTTGCAGCTTGGCCGCCGTCGAGTCCTTCATCGCATTGATCTGCTGCATCTGCGGACTGACGACCGGTTTTTCCGCTTTTCCGGGCTGCTTCCATTTCGATACGGTGTCGGCGATACTCTTTCCGTTCATAGACATAAACCGGCGGTTCTGAATATCGCTGTCATTTAAAGCGACCTCAACTTTATCCCATTTGCCCAAAGTGTATTTATATTGATAGAGCCTGTTTTCAAACAAAGGAAGGATGATAGTATATGTTTTATCATCCACTTTATTCATTTTGTATAATGAATCTCCCGCCTGCCAGCCATTAAAGGAGCCGGCAATAAAAACTCCCTGATCGTTAGTACCGTAATGAGGAACATGCACGGTAATACTGACAGCAGCCACCTGTGCCCACACATTGACAAAAGGGAGAAAGAGGATCAGGGCGAAAAAGAGTTTACACATTTTCATGTCACTATTTTTTGCAAAGCTCGTTGGCGCCGCCAGCGCAGATCATGATATTCATCAGTCAAAATGGTGTAACCAAAAAAAGACAACAGTATCCTTAAGCTTTACTGATTACACTTCTCCATTAGGAGAGTATATCCCTCCTTATGAATATCCTATACTGCCATTCGAAGAGAAAAAAGGTCAGCATGCGCTTTATGCGGCCTGCTCCGGTAGAAAAACAAAAAAAACCGCTGGGAAAAGGGCAAATCCTGCCGGTACAGAATATTTCAATTTTGTCGCCGCTGACCAAAGGGTGTTTCCTTTTTGGTCATTTACAGAAAACCTTAACCATTAAAAATTTATCAGAACATGACAACAGTTTTTAAGATGAACAGGCGTTGGATATCCTGTTCCCTTTTCGCAACACTTATGACAGGCATACTGCTTGTCTCCTGCAAAAAGAAGGATCCTCCGTATAATAACGAAGTGTCTTCTTATTCGTCGGACGTACTGGACAAATGGATGACGATGCAGCTCCGCCTGATGAAGAATGCCACCGGTATTCCCAACCAGGCTTTTTCCCGTCATTATGTATACGCAGGGGTAGCCGCATTGGAATCGGTAGTTCCGGGTTTACCTGCATATGCCAACCAGTACCGCAGGTGGAATGGATTGACCGGCTTGCCCGTTCCCGATCATTCTATACATTATTACTATCCAGCTAATATCAATGGGGCTATGGCTTCTATCAATAAGGCTCTTTTCCCCAATGCAAGTACTGCTGATAAAGCAGCCATTGATTCTTTAGAGATGGCATTGAATACAGATTTTTTAATTACACAACCACAGACCCGGATCACTAAATCATCTGAGTTTGGAAGGGCAGTGGCCGTTGCGGTATTCAACTGGGCTGAGACGGACGGGTATAAAAATGCAGGTAATCCATATACACCGCCCACAGGTCCGGGTTTATGGAAATCGACACCTCCCGTTTTTGCAGCACCTTCCACACCTTACTGGAGCAATAATCGTACGGTTGTTACCGGCAGCATTGATAATACACAACCGTCTGCACCGCTGAGCTACTCTACTGATCCGGCTTCCCCTTTTTATCAAATGGTAAAACAGGTATATGATGTATCACAAAACCTGACGACCGACCAGATGGCAATGGCTACATTCTGGAGAGATGTGCCGGGTGTGACATCGCCTGGTCATTGGCTGAGTATTCTGCAACAAGTGATCCGCAAAAAAAATACACGCCTTGACAGATCCGTTGTTGCTTATGCCATGACCGGCGCTTCCATCAACGATGCATTGATCAGTTGCTGGAAAACGAAATACAATTACAACCTTGTCCGTCCCATTACCTATATCCGGGAAGTAATGGGATACAGTTCCTGGAATTCTTATATCGGAACACCCCCGCATCCGGAATATTCCTCTGCACATTCATCACTTTCAGGTGCGGCCGCTGCTGCTTTGGAAAAACTATTCGGCAACGTCGGCTCCCTTACGGATCATACTTATGATTACCTGGGATTTGCCCCGAGAACATACAATAGTTTCAAGGCTATTGCTGAAGAGGCCGCACTATCAAGACTGTATGCCGGCATACATTACCAGCCAAGTCTCCAGGCAGCTCTTATCCAGGGAAGAAAAGTAGCAGCGAATATTCTTTCAGGACAGGGCCACCATGAAGCAGAAAAATAATAAAGCCCCTTACGAATTTGTTTCCTGCTTTAAAGGACAGAAAGCCGGGCATAGCAAAAGTCTCCGTAGCAGGAGACTTTTTTATTACTATTATCAGGCCTCCCATAACTGCTTTTCCCGGACCTTGAATTCTTCGATGTCTATCAAAGAAAGATATTTCCGGATCAGTTCCTCATTAAATTCAGCATAGCGGTTCATCTTATTCAGCAATCTCCGCTGTTCTTCCAGCAGTTCAAGATAAATACGCTGGAATTCTTTTAAAGAATCATCACCGGTATTACCAGTCGCTTCTATCTCACGTTTAAAGAAATCCAATTCGGCTTTTAGTCTTGAACGGAGGTTTTGCAGGTGTTGATTTGCCTGGTGTTCCTTTCCATATTTATCTTCCAGGTATTGCAGGGAATAATGATTCATCTTCTTTTGAATGACCATTTCCTGCTCATGTTCCGGTACAGCATTGTCTGGCGGGTTTAATTTCCGGATCAGCCACGGAAGTGTCAACCCCTGTAATACAAGTGTCACCAGTATGACCACGAAGGTGATCACGAGGATAAGGTTGCGGTAGGGAAATGGCTGGCCTTCACTGATAAGAACAGGAATGGATAATGCAGCCGCCAGCGAGACCACGCCCCGCATACCGGCCCATCCAAAGATCACCGGAATCTTCCATCCAGGGTTTTTATCGGCTACAGTAATGAAACGTGATATGAACCTTGTAAAGAACATGGCGCCTATAGTGCTGAGTAGCCGGGTGATGATCAGTACCAAAGAAATGACCAGGCCATAGAAGATCGCCTGTACAAGACTGACCTCTTCCACCCGGCGGGTAATGACCGGTAACTGAAGTCCTATTAACAAAAAAACCAGGCCATTCAGTACAAACCCGATCGTGGACCATACATTGTAACCCTGTACCCGTCCCTTGTAACTGAGCATATGCTGACGTTTGCTTGATAACAGCAAGCCACCTGCCACTACCGCCAGCACTCCTGAAAAATGAAACCGCTCTGCAAAATAATACATACAGTAAGGCGCCAGGAAGCTCAGTACAATTTCAATGCTGGGTGTTGTCGGCAACCAGCGATGAATGACATAAAAGACCAGCCCGATCAATAAGCCAATCAGCGTGCCCATGATGATCACCAGGAAAAAACTGCCTGCTGCTTCAGAGAAATGGAATTGCCCGGTAATAACAGCGGCCAATGCAAAACGAAATACGATCAATGACGAAGCATCATTCAGTAAACTTTCTCCTTCGGCCACACTGACCAACACCTTAGGCACTTTCACCTGCCGCATGATGGTAGTGGCAGAAATAGCATCAGGTGGAGATACAATACCTCCTAACAAAAAACCAAGTGCCAGTGTAAACCCTGGAATAAGTGCATGAGAAGCCAAAGCCACCACACAGGAGGTCAGGATCACAATGGGAAACGCAAAACTCATAATCACCCGTCTCCATTTCCAGAACTCTTTCCAGGAAGTTTGCCAGGCGGCTTCATACAACAAAGGGGGAAGAAAAATAAAAAAGATCAACTCCGGATCAATAGCAATATGAGAAAAGGCCTTTGTAAAGCTCAGCACCAGTCCGCCTAATACGAGTACAATGGGATACGCCAGCTTCAGTTTATTGGCCAACATCACCAATCCCACAATAATAAAAACAAGATAGACGTATTCGATAAACTGGCTCTGCATCAGGCAAATGTTTATATAAATTTAATGAAAGCC